>JAIESJ010000108.1 GCA_019746155.1 Burkholderiales bacterium | reverse complement strand
ATCAGGATGACACGCACGTCGCGCGCCATCGCCAGCAGCATCTTGCGGAAGTTCTCGGCCTGCGCTTTTTCGTGCGTTTCGAATTCGATCTTGTCGAGCTTGGAAACGCCGTCGACAAGCTCGGCGACCGGCTTGCCGAAGTTCTTCGAGATCTCGGTCTTGGTGACCGAGGTATCCTCCATCACGTCATGCAGGAGTGCCGCGGTCAGTGCCTGTGAATCAAGATGCCATTGCGCGAGGATGTTGGCGACGGCGAGCGGGTGCGAGATGTAAGGCTCGCCGGACTTGCGGAATTGTCCTTCGTGCGCGGCTTCGCTGAAGTGATACGCCGACTCAATCTGCGACAGGTCCTCCGGTTTGAGGTAGCCGGACCATTCCTTGAACAGTGTGACGGCTTCCGGCATAACTGGTTTGGCGTCTAAAGTTTAAAGTCTCAGGTCGAGCAGGTCCGGTAACTTTAGGCTTGAAACTTCGGACTTGAGACTAGGTTTGGCCCTTGCTCAGGATTTCAACGCCGTACTTGCCGGCGGCGAGCTCGCGCAGCGCGATCACTGTCGGCTTGTCGCGGTTGGGTTCGACCATCGGCTGGGCACCGTTGGTAAGCTGCCGTGCGCGATAGGTTGCCGCGAGCGACATCTCGAAACGATTCGGAATGTTTTTCAGACAATCGTCAACTGTAATGCGTGCCATATCTACCTCGATTACTTCATGCGATTAATCAAATCACTGTGGCGGGCAAGCTGCCGGGCAAGCTTGAGCCGTTCGGCCCGGACGATGCTGACGAGGTCCTGCGCCGCCCGGTTAAAGTCTTCATTAATAATAACATAATCGAACTCGACGACATGGGCGATTTCCTTGCGCGCGTTCCGCAGGCGGCGCGCGATGACCTCGGGCGGGTCCTGGGCGCGCTTGTTCAGCCGCACCAGCAGCGCATCGAACGACGGCGGCAGGATGAAAATACTGACCGCGCCGGGGATCAGCTTGCGCACCTGGGCCGCGCCCTGCCAGTCGATTTCGAGCAGGATGTCCAGGCCCTTTGCGAGCTGCCCGGCCACCCACTTGTGCGAGGTGCCGTAGCGGTTGTCGTGCACCTGCGCGTTTTCCAGGAATTCGTCGCGTTCCAGCATGCGCTCGAATTCTGCGGTGGTCACAAAATGGTACTCACGGCCATTGACCTCGCCGGGGCGCGGCCCGCGCGTGGTGTACGAGACCGATTTGCGCACCAGCGGATCGGCGGCAAGCAGCGCGCCCACCAGGCTGGTCTTGCCCGCCCCCGAAGGGGCGCTCACGATGAACAGGGTTCCGCTCACGCCTTACACCTCACTCAATATTCTGGATCTGCTCGCGCATCTGCTCGATGAGGAGCTTGAGATCCATTGCGATCCGGGTCACGGCGATATCCACCGATTTCGAGCCCAGCGTGTTGGCCTCGCGGTTCAGCTCCTGCATCAGGAAGTCGAGGCGCTTGCCGACAGTGCCGCCTTTGCCGAGGATGCGCCGCAGCTCGCCGATATGCGTGGTAAGCCGCGTCAGTTCCTCGTCGACGTCTATTTTGTTGGCAAACAGCGTGATTTCCTGGCGGATGCGTTCGTCGTCGCCGCCTGCCATCGCCTCCTTCAGCCGGGCGGCGAGCTTTTCCTGGAATGCGGCAATGATCTCGGGCATGCGCGGCGCAACTTCGGCGATGCGTTTTTCCATGGCCGTTGCGCGTTCGAGCAGCATTTCCTTGAGCTTTTCGCCCTCGCGCGCACGCGCCGCAGTGAACTCGTCCAGCACGGCCAGCAGCAGTTCACCGCACGCCGCTTTCAATTCCTCGACCGGCAAGGTGTCGGCGCCCAGCATGCCCGGCCAGCGCAGGATATCCGATACGCTCAGGCTTTCCCCCGCGGGAAAGGCAGTGCGTACGCGGGTATTGAGCGCGATCAGCTGTTGCAGCAGCGCTTCGTTGAAATCGGGCGCCCGGACGGTGCCGGCGGCCACGGCAAACGACACCCGGCATTCGACCTTGCCGCGGTTGAGCCTTGCCGCGAGCAACTCGCGCAACGCCGGTTCGGCGCTGCGCAGGTCTTCGGGCAGCCTGAACTGGATATCGAGATAGCGATGGTTGACCGACCGCAATTCGACATTGAGCGCGCCATAGGCCAACTCCTTCGCTGCCATGGCGTAACCGGTCATGCTGTATATCATGATAGAACTGTCAATAGTGAATCGTACCCCCCCAGGCCCCCGTCAAGCACCCGTCAAGCGGGTATTGTGAAGAACGGGTATTGAGAAGAAGGGTGTTGAGAAGAACGAATAATGAACGGTAAAAACCGCCTGCCGGGCAATTTACCATTTACTATTCACCATTTACCATTAACATTGTCTGTCCGATGCGCGGCGCAAGACCGGCAAAGATAACATATCCAAGGAGTTATATGCGACCCAGCGGGAGAAACCCGGATCAATTGCGTGCCGTGAGCATCACGCGCCGCTACACCCGTCACGCCGAAGGCTCGGTGCTGATCGAATTCGGCGACACCAGGGTGATTTGCACGGCGAGCGTGCTCGAGCGCGTGCCGCCGCATCTCAAAGGCAGGCAGCAAGGCTGGGTGACGGCAGAATACGGCATGCTGCCGCGCGCCACAGGTACGCGCGCCGACCGCGAGGCTGCGCGCGGCAAGCAGTCCGGACGCAGCCAGGAGATCCAGCGTCTGATCGGCCGCGCGCTGCGTTCGGTGGTCGATCTTGCGCAACTGGGTGAGCGCACCATACATCTCGATTGCGACGTGATCCAGGCCGACGGCGGCACGCGCACGGCCAGCATCACCGGCGCATTCGTCGCGCTGCATGATGCGGTGGGCATGCTGCTCGGGAAGCAGTTGATTGCGCAGTCGCCGATACGGGATTTCATTGCTGCGGTGTCGGTCGGTGTCTACCGGGGCACACCTGTGCTCGATCTCGACTATAGCGAGGATTCGCAGTGCGACACCGACATGAACGTGGTGATGACCGGCAGCGGCGGGCTGGTCGAAGTGCAGGGCACGGCCGAGGGCGCGCCGTTTTCGCGTGCCGAGATGGAGGCCATGCTCGACCTTGCCGGAAAAGGTATACAGGAGCTCGTCGCCGCCCAGAAAGCGGCATTAAAAACTTGATTCAGCCACAGAGGTCACAGAGAACACAGAGAAGCCCATAAAGCCGCAACCCGGGCTGCTTTCCTCTGTGAACTCTGTGGCAAAAAGGTTTTCGTGAAAAAACTCGTCATCGCATCCAACAATCCCGGCAAGCTGCGCGAGATCGGGCAGCTTCTGGCGCCGCTTGGGATAGAGGCGGTGCCGCAATCGGAGTTCGGCGTGCCGGAGGCGGACGAGCCGCACTGCACTTTCATTGAAAACGCGCTGGCCAAGGCGCGCCATGCCAGCCACCACGCCGGCCTGCCGGCATTGGCCGACGACTCGGGCATCTGCGTGGCGGCGCTCGGCGGCGAGCCGGGTGTGCGCTCGGCGCGCTACGCCGGCGAGCCCCCCGCCGGCTCGCCCCGCGGACGTGACAGCCAAGACGCCCGCAACAACCGGAAGCTGCTCGCCATGCTGGCGAACGCATCCGGCCGCAACGCGCATTACTACTGCGTGATCGTGCTGGTGCGCCACGCGCGGGATCCGGAGCCGCTGATTGCCGAGGGCCGTTGGCATGGCGAAGTGATCGACACCCCGCGTGGGACCAACGGTTTCGGTTACGACCCGTATTTTTATTTGCCCGAGTTCGGCCGCACCGCGGCCGAACTTTCCCCCGAAGAAAAAAACGCCATCAGCCATCGCGGACAGGCGCTGGCCGCGCTGACCGCGCGTCTACGCGCGGTGCATGGTGCATGGTGAACAGTACCCCTCAAGGCACCCGTCAAGCGGGTATTGTGAAGAACGGGTATGGTGAAGAAGGGTATTGAAAAGAATGAATAGTGAACGGACATCCAGAGTGTCCGGCGGGAGTGGGTTAGCCGGCTCGCCGCTCGCCGCTCGCCGCTCGCCGCGGTTCGCCACTCTTCCCCCGCTCGCGCTTTATATCCACATCCCGTGGTGCGTGCGCAAGTGCCCGTATTGCGACTTCAATTCTCACGAAGCGCGCGGCGGAATGCCGGAACAGGAATACGTTTCCGCGCTGATCGCCGATCTTGACCAGGCGCTGCCGCTCGTCTGGGGTCGCCGGGTCTACAGCGTGTTCATCGGCGGCGGCACGCCCAGCCTGTTTTCGCCGCAGGCCATGGACGCGATCCTGTCCGCAGTGCGCGCGCGGCTGCCGCTGGCGAGCGACGCCGAGATCACGCTCGAAGCCAATCCCGGCACGTTCGAAGCGGAAAAATTCCGGCAATTTCGCGCGACCGGAATCAACCGGTTGTCGGTCGGCATCCAAAGCTTCAATCCCGCGCACCTGAAAGCGCTCGGCCGCATTCATGATGAAACCGAGGCGCGACGCGCTATCGAGATTGCGCGCGCGAACTTCGATAATTTCAACCTCGACCTGATGTACGGCCTGCCGCAGCAGACGGTTGCCGACGCGTGTGCCGATATCGAAGCCGCCATCGGTTTCGCGCCGCCGCATCTTTCGGCCTATCACCTGACGATCGAGCCCAACACCTATTTTCACCGCTTTCCGCCGCGGCTGCCGGACGACGATGCGGCTGCCGCGATGCAGGCCGCGATAGAGGCGCTGCTGGCGGAGCATGGCTACGAGCACTACGAGACTTCAGCGTTTGCCAGGCCCGGCGCGCCCGCGGAGGGGGCGGCAGGTTCCAACGACCTTGAGTTGACCGATGCGATTCCTAAGTCAGGCGGCAGCGCGCCGGATCCCGCGGGCGATGCGCGCCTACGCGGTCGCATCCCGCCCACCCACATTCCTGACCTCTCTCCCAAAGGGAGAGAGGAAGCACGAGCCCCCCTTCTCCTTCCGGGAGAAGGGTCGGGGATGAGGGATCGGGCCCCTGCTCCGCGCTCCGACGCGCGCTGTCGCCACAATCTCAATTACTGGACGTTCGGCGACTATCTCGGCATCGGCGCCGGCGCGCACAGCAAGCTCTCGTTTCCGGACAGGATCGTGCGCCAGGTGCGCTGCAAGCAGCCGAAACAATACATGACATCCGCGGCGGAGGGCAGCGCCATCCGGCAGGAGCGGGAAGTGAGCGCGAGCGAGGTCGGCTTCGAGTTCATGATGAACGCGCTGCGCCTGACCGAAGGCTTCGCAGCGGGCCTGTTTGCGGAACGCGCGGGGGTGCCGCTCAACGCGGTATTGAAAGAACTCGATCTCGCCGAGCGGCGTGGTCTGATCGCGCGCGACCATCTGCGTATTGCGCCCACGCCGCTGGGACAGCGCTTTCTCAACGATCTGCTGCAGATCTTCCTCGGCGAACCTGCGCATGCCGGGAATTCATAAGCGGCGGGCGGCCGTCGTGACGCTGCGAGCTGGACAGGTTGCTTTTCCCGCGTTACTCCTTAGAATACCGGCAAACTGGGCGCAAAGACCCGGAAGCAATCTACCGGGAAGTCGAACCCCGGTAGAGGGTGAAATTTTCCACGATCCGAAAATAAAAACGGCGACACGGAGCACTTTGCGGCTCAGCGGCGCCTTTATGTGTTTTCAAGACAGCCGAAGGAGATCGCATGAAAAACATCAAGAAAGGCTTTGCCTGTGCGGTGGCCACTGCCGCGGTCATGATGTGCGGCGCGGCGCAGGCGCAGAGCTATCCCAACAAACCCGTCAGATTCGTCGTCACCTATCCCGCCGGAGGCAGTTCCGATGCCATGGCGCGTATTATCGGTGCCAAGCTCACCGAGTATTGGGGCCAGCAGGTGCTGGTGGATTCGCGGCCCGGTGCGGCAGGTGCCGTCGGCATGGAATATGCCGCGAAGCAGCCTGCCGATGGCTACACCTTCCTGCTCGGCAATTTCGGGCCGGTGACGGCCAACCCGCTGCTGAACAAGGTGAAATACAACGTGGCAAAGGACTTTGTGCCCGTTTCCCAGATCACGCGCGCGGCCAATATCCTGGTGGTGCCGGTGACGTTGCCGGTGAAGAATGTGAAAGGCCTGGTAGCGCTGGCCAAGGCGCGCCCCGGCGAACTGACTTACGGCACCAGCGGCGCCGGCAGCATGTCGCATCTGGCGGGCGAGATGTTCAAGCGGCTCGCCAAGGTGGACATCACCACCGTGCCCTATCAGGGGGGGGTATTTTCTATCGCTGCGGTGCAAGGCGGCCACATCATGATGATGTTCTCCGATGCCCAGCCGGTGATGTCCAACATCAGGGCCGGCAAGTTGCGCGCACTGGCTGTCACCAGCGAACAGCGCACGCCGTTCACGCCGGAACTGCCGACGCTGGCGGAAGAAGGCATCAAGGGTTTTGCCGCTTCCAACTGGTGGGGCATCCTGTTCCCGACCGGGGTATCCAAGTCCATCATCGACAAGGTTTCTGCGGATCTGGCGAAGACGCTGGCGGACAAGGAGGTCAAAGAGAAGCTGGGCAATCTCGGCGTCGAGGCGGTACACAGCACGCCGGAGCAATTCGGCGCCTTCCTGGTCTCTGAAAACCAGCGCTGGGGCAAGCTGATCAAGGAAGCCGGTATCGGCGGCTTCCAATAAACGAAGTCTTATACCCCTGAAACGGCAGCCGCGGGCTGCCGTTTTTTGTCTTCCGCATTCCGCTTCAGCGCTTGCGGAACACCATATCCCACACGCCGTGACCGAGCTTGAGGCCACGACTTTCGAATTTGGTCTGCGGGCGGTAATCCGGACGCGGCGCATAGCCTTCGGCGGTGTTGCAAAGCCGCGGCTCGGCGGAAAGCACGGCCAGGACCTGCTCGGCATATTCCTGCCAGTCGGTGGCAACGTGCATATAGGCACCGGGTTTCATGCGTTCCGCCAGCAGCGCGACGAATGCCGGCTGGATCAGCCGCCGCTTGTGGTGCCGCTTCTTGGGCCAGGGATCGGGAAAGAAAATATGCACGCCGTCGAATGCCGACGGCGCGATCATATGGGTGAGCACTTCGACCGCGTCGTGCTGAATGATGCGGATGTTGTCGAGCCCGAGTTCGGCAATGCGCTTTAACAGGCTGCCCACGCCGGGCGTATGCACCTCAATGCCCAGGTAATCGTTTTCCGGGTGCGCCGCCGCGATTTCTGCGGTGGTTTCGCCCATGCCGAAACCGATTTCCAGGATTTTCGGTGCACTGCGGCCGAACTTTTGATCGAGGTCAACAGTGCTCTGCGCGAACGGGATGCCATAGCGGGGCAGCAGCACATCGTAAGCGCGCTGTTGCGCGTTCGATACGCGGCCCTGGCGCAGGACAAAACTGCGGATCGAGCGATGTGAGACGGTCATAAGCCCTGCAGTTTATCCGCCCGTCGGTGTACGAGCAAAATCATGCCGCATGGCCACCTGCCTCACAGGGCCCGCTGAAGCAGGAAACGGGAGCGCCGGGCTACTTTGAAGCAGGCGTGATAAGGCCTGCCGTCGGCGAACTCGGTGCCGCCGTGTAGAGCTTCCTGGGCATGCGGCCGGCGAGAAATGCTGCGCGGCCGGCTTCGACCGCTTTTTTCATCGCCGAAGCCATGAGCACCGGATTTTTCGCTGTGGCAATCGCGGTGTTCATCAGCACACCGTCGCAGCCCAGTTCCATCGCGATCGCGGCGTCGGAGGCGGTGCCCACGCCGGCGTCGACCAGCACCGGCACTTTGGCGTTCTCGATGATGATCTGCAGGTTCCAGGGATTGAGTATGCCCATGCCGGAGCCGATGAGCGAAGCGAGCGGCATCACCGCGACGCAGCCGATTTCTTCAAGCTGCCTGGCGATGATCGGATCGTCCGAGGTATAGACCATCACCTTGAAGCCCTCTTTGATGAGGGTCTTGGCGGCGCTGATGGTTTCCACCACGTTCGGGAACAGCGTCCTGGGGTCGCCCAGCACTTCGAGCTTGACCAGATCGTGGCCGTCGAGCAGCTCGCGCGCCAGCCGCAAGGTGCGCACCGCGTCGTCCGCGGTATAGCAGCCGGCGGTGTTGGGCAGCAGCGTGTATTTCGACGGCGGGATGGCCTCGAGCAGACTGGGTTCGCCAGGATTCTGGCCGATGTTGGTGCGGCGGATGGCGACGGTGATGATCTGTGCACCGCTCGCTTCCACCGCGGCTTGGGTTTCGGCGAAGTCCTTGTATTTGCCGGTGCCGACCAGCAAACGCGACGAATAGGATTTTCCCGCAATCACCAGCGGGTCGAGGTTTTCATGAGGTTTCATAGGCTGGGTTCCAGGCAGTAATGCGCTCAGTGTGCACGCCCCGAAGGGTGCAGGCAATGACCGAGGTCAACCGACCATTCAACCGCCGCCAACCGCGACGACGATTTCAAGCTTGTCACCGTCATCCAACATCTGCTCCGGAAAACGGCTGCGCGGCACGATTTCGCCGTTTCGCTCGATCGCGACGCGCTTGCCGGCGAGTTCGAGCTGGCTAAGTAGCTGGCTACAGTTGAGCGGCTGCTCGAACCGACGCCGCTCGCCGTTGACGGTAATGGAAATCATGGGCTGCCGTTGAACCTGAAAAACGCCGACCGTGACACTATAGTCGGATTTTCACAGCTTGAAAAAGTTTTGGCAACACGTCAAAAACGCATTGCCGCCTGGATACCCAGCAGGAAATTGCGCCCCGGCGCGGGTTCGTAGAAGCGGTTGTTGGATTCAGCGACGATCACGGAGCCGATATACCGGCGGTCAGCGATGTTGTCGATGCGGGCGAATTCATTGAGGCGCCAGTTTTTGCCGCGCTGTTCGAAGCCTGCACGCAAGTTCCAAACGGTGTAACCCGCGGCCGACGCACTGTTGGCGTCATTGACGTGGACCTTGCCGTTGCTCCTGGCTTCCACGCCGCTGTGGAAGCCGCTTGCCGGGTGACGCCACACCAGTTCGCCATAAAGGCTGGATGACGGCACGCCCGGCAGCTTGTTGCCGGCGGCGACAGCGGATGTGCTGGTGAACGGCTGGGTAAAGCGCGCGTCGAGTGCGGTGTAGGAAAGCGCCGCTTCGAAGCTACGCGCAAAACGGCTTTGCCACAGGAGTTCCAGACCCTCGCGCCGGGTGTTCGACGCGTTCTTGAAGACGGTGCGTCCGCCGCTCGAGCTGTCGACGACGATCTCGTCGGTGACATCGATGTGGAAGAGCGCGACGTTGATGCGGCTCGCCGCGCCGATCAGCGCCTTGAGACCCAGTTCGCGGTGGGTGCTGTTGGACGGCCGCAAAGCGAAATTGAGACCGGTTGCGCCGCCCGGCCGGTAAGCGAGCTCCGCGAACGTCGGTGTCTCGAAGCCTTTGCCGAGGTTGGCGTAGAGATTCACTGCCGGCGTGAGCTTGAACACGGCACCGGCGACTGGCGTGGTGCGTGTGTAACTTACGGCCCCGCTGTCGTCGGGGTTGGTGCCGACGATGAAGTAGTCGCGCGATTCGAAGCTCACCCGGCTGTGGCGCATCCCCGCGAGCAGATTCCAGCGCGGCGCGATCTGCCACTCGGCCTGTGCGTAAAGATCGGTGTTGGCGACGCTATCATCCTCGTCGCGCCTCAAAGTGCCGGTTATGCCGCTGTTGTTGTCGTAACCTTTGCGGCGCTCGGCCATGCGGTCGTAGTCGATGCCGGCGCTGAAGGTGAAGGGCGCCGCAGCGAGAGATATGCTGCGCGTCCAGCGCAGTCCCGCGCCGCCGTAGCCGCGGTCAAGATCGACGACCCCGCCCGAATATTTTTGCAAGGTTGTCAAGTTTGTTGGCACCGGGATCGAAAGATATTGCGTGACTTGACGGGTGCCGAAATAGACGCGCGCCTGCAGCTTGTCGCGTGATGAGAGCGCAAGGTCATAGAGCAGGCCGGCCTGATTCTGCGCCACGCTCTTGCGGGTATTGAAGGCCAGCGCATTGCTGCCGGCCTGACGCGGGTTTTGCGCCACCTGGGCGGCGGTGAGGCCCAGAGGATCCTGGGTCTCGGGCTGATCAAGCGCGTTGAGGACCAGCGTTATCGTGCCGTGGTTGCCGGTGTCGAGTTTGAGTTTGGCGTTGAGATGATCGCGGCGTGCCGCGCTGTGGTCGCGGTAGCCTCCGGTATCGAAGCGCGAAGCGTCGATCAGATAATTGAGCCGGTCGCGGGTGCCGCCGAACTGCAGGCCGAATTTGATGGTGCCATAGCTGCCGGCATAGGCGTTGCCCGAGAGTTCGGGCTCGGGCGGCCCGTCGGCAGTGAAAATCTGGATCACGCCGCCCGCGGCATTGCCGTAGAGGCTGGAAAACGGGCCGCGCAGCACTTCGATGCGCTGTGCCGAGGACAGGTTGAACGACGCGGCCTGTCCCTGCCCGTCGGGCATGGTCGCCGGGATGCCGTCGGCGATGAGCCTCAGGCCGCGCACACCGAAGCTCGCGCGCGCGCCGAAGCCGCGCGAGGAGATTTGCAGGTCCTGCGCGTAGTTCTGGCGGTTCTGCACGACGATGCCGGGAATGCGGTTGAGCGGCTCCGACAGGTTGACCTGCGGATTGTCCTCGCGGATGGTGCGCTGCTCGATGCTGTCAATCGATACCGGCAGGTCAAAGCTGTCGCGCTCGACGCGGGTGGCGCTGACCGTGATTTCCGGCAGCAATGCCGGCGAAATACTTTGAGCCTGGGCTGAAACGCCCGCCGCCGAAATCGCTGCGGTGAGCACGACAGCCTGGCAAGCCGGGAGGGCGGAGCGCATGGCTACTTCAGGCCGGCGATATAGTGCGCAAGGTGCTCGATATCCTGTTCGGTGAGCGGCTGTGCCGCCATGCTCATCGTGCCGTCGATATCGGGGCGGCTGCCGTTTTTGAAACCGAGCAATTGCTTGAGCAGATAGTCATAATGCTGGCCGGCAAGGCGCGGTATGTGGTTCTGGCCGGTCAATCCCGGCAGATGGCACGATCCGCAGTGGTGCGCATCGAGGACTATTTTGCCGGCAGCGGCCTTGGCGGGATCGGCAACAAAGGGCGGTGCAGTCGGCTGCTGGGCCGAGAAATAGGCGGCGATGTCCTGCATGTCCCGGTCGTTCAGGTTGGCGGCAAAGGGCGACATCTGGGCATCATTGCGCCGCTTCTCGCGGAACTGGATGAGCTGAAAAAAAACGTACATGGCCGGCTGCGCGGCGAGCGAGGGGACACCGGGCAGCGTCGCGTTGCCGGCCGGGCCATGACAGGCGACACATACTTCTGCTTTGCGCCGCCCGGCCTCGATGTCGGCAGCACCAGCCAGCAGTGGCAACAGCAAAGCCGGCATCAATAAGGCAGGGTGGATGAAAAAACTTCGGCTTTGCATGGTTGATTCGGTTAACAATAGGTTATCGATAAAAAACCCCCGCCACGGACGCGGCGGGGGTTTTTGCATTGCGGGGTCAGCGTTTGTAGGTAATGCGGTAAAGCGCGCCCGTGACGTCGTCCGAAACCAGCATCGCGCCGTCGGGCATCACCTGCACGTCGACCGGGCGACCCCAATACTCTTCACCTTGCAGCCAGCCTTCGGCAAACACTTCGTATTTCTTGACCTTGCCGGAGGCATCGAGCGTGACCTGCATCAGGTTATAACCGGTTTTCTTGGTGCGGTTCCATGAGCCGTGGTTGGCGAGGATGATGCGGTTCTTGTATTCGGCTGGGAACATCTTGCCGGTATAGAAGCGCATGCCGAGCGGGGCAACGTGTGGCCCGAGCTTGAGGGCCGGCTGATCGAACTCCTTGCAAGTGCGGCCTTTGCCCAGTTCGGGATCGAGGAAATCGCCCTGGTGACAGAAGGGATAGCCGAAATTCATGCCCTTTTTCGAGACGCGGTGCAGCGTGTCGTTCGGCAGATCGTCGCCGGCCCAGTCGCGGCCATGGTTGGTGAACCACAACTGCTTGGTTGTCGGGTGAAAGGCCATGCCAACACTGTTACGCACGCCGCGCACGACGGTTTCGATCACGCCGCTGTCCGGATTGACGCGCGCGATCTGGGCATGGGTATAGGGCGGCACGCAGATGTTGCAGGGTGCACCGATGTTGAAGTACAGCCAGCCGTCGGGCCCGAGCGTCATGTACTTCCAGCCGTGCGGCTCGTCCTTGGGCAGGGCGTCGAATACCACCACCGGTTGCGGCGGATTGTCGAGGTTGTCTTCGATATTGTCGTAGCGCAAAATGCGCGAGAGTTCCGCAACATACAGCGCGCCGTTCTTGAACACGATGCCGTTCGGCCGATGCAGGCCTTTCAGGATGGTCTTTACTTCGCGCTTGCCGTTGCGGTCAACCACCGCGTAGACATTGCCGACCAGCCGTGTGCCGACGAACACCGTGCCCTTCTTGCCGATTGCGAGCGAGCGGGCATTGGGCATGCCCTCGGCCCACAGGCTGATCTGGAAACCCGGCGGCAGCTTGATTTTGTCGAGATGAATTTCCGAGGCGGGTTTGGCGGTCAGGCCCGGCGGGTTGGGAGCGAGCTTCGAGCCGGCAAGCTCGGGCGGCCGTCCCTGCGCCCAGGATGGTGGCGGTGCCGGTGCTGCTTCCGGTTGCGCCGCTTGTTGCTGCGCGTGTGCCGTGAGAGCAGCGAACGCAAACAATGCGCTGGCGGCAAAGCGTGACATTGTGCAAAAAACAGTGGTCATCTGAACGGACATGGTACCCCCCTTCAGTAAGCGTTTAAAACCTTTATTCCATCCTCGTGCCGCAAACTGTTGCGGTTGCCGTTGCTATTGTGGGGAGCAGTCTAGCAAGGCTGCAGTGACTTGGAAAGGCACCGCCGCGAACTGCAGGCCGCGGTCGTTTGTTGCCAAGGCGGGTTTACGCCAGGCTTTGTTAGTCAGTTGATTAGCGATTGCGGTAACAGGCATCCTCCCAGTAAAATTAACATCTTAAGCGGGTGTAGTTCAATGGCAGAACGGCAGCTTCCCAAGCTGCATACGAGGGTTCGATTCCCTTCACCCGCTCCAGCGCTCGCATTGCGTGGGATTGAAGGCCAACGGTCACGCTTTGCTGCCCTGGCCGGCGTTCTCATCGGGCCTCTACCGAGAGGTCGTGGCGCCGCTTTCGTACCAGCCCTTGCTGGCATTGACCACACGCACCGCCAGCAGCATCACCGGCACCTCGATCAGCACGCCGACCACAGTGGCCAGTGCGGCACCCGATTCGAAACCGAACAGGCTAATGGCGGCCGCCACCGCCAGCTCGAAGAAATTGCTCGCGCCGATCAGCGCCGAGGGGCACGCGACCGAATGCTTTTCTCCGAGTGTTCTGTTGAGCCAGTAGGCCAGCATGGAGTTGAAGAACACCTGAATCAGAATGGGCACGGCGAGCAGCGCGATGACCAGCGGCTGCTTGATGATGGCGTCGCCCTGGAAGGCGAACAGCAGCACCAGCGTCAGCAGCAGCGCCGAGATCGACCACGGCTGGATCTTCGCCATCGCCGCATTGAAGGCGGCCGGGCCTCTCGCCAGCAGCGCCCTGCGAATCGCCTGGGCGATGATGACCGGGATCACGATGTAGAGCACGACCGAGGTCAGCAGGGTGGCCCACGGCACGGTGATACTGGACATGCCCAGCAGCAGTCCCACGACGGGCGCAAACGCGAACACCATGATCAGGTCGTTCAGCGCCACCTGCGAGAGCGTGAAGTACGGATCGCCGTTGGTCAGCCGGCTCCAGACGAACACCATTGCGGTGCATGGCGCGGCGGCGAGCAGAATCAGCCCGGCGATGTAGCTGTCGATCTGGGCGGCGGGAAGCAGCGGCGCGAAGAAATTGCGAACAAACAGCCAGCCGAGGAAGGCCATCGAAAAGGGCTTCACTAGCCAGTTGACGAACAGGGTCACGCCGATGCCTTTGATGTGTCCCTTGATCTGATGCAGCGCGCCGAAGTCGATCTTGAGCAGCATCGGGATGATCATCACCCAGATCAGCACACCCACCGGCAGGTTCACCTGGGCGATTTCCATCGCGCCGATCGTCTTGAACAAGCCGGGAAAACCTTGGCTAACGACGATACCGGCCACGATGCACAGGGCGACCCAGGCGGTCAAATAGCGCTCGAAAAACCCCAGCGGCGCGCCGACGGCGCTTTTTCCGGTGACTTCACACAGTGCGGACATGGGGCACTCCAGGAAAGATATTGTGGTCGGTCCCGTTTATTCAGGCCGCTCCATGTCGCGAACACCGGTACCGCAACACGAGGCCGGATCGAAAATCTGGATGGTTGACGTTTGGAACCTTCATCGAAAGTTGAAAGTTAAGGCAAAAGCGTGCCAATGCGGTCGAGTTCAGCCTTCAACCGCGCCCGGTCGTTCTTGAGTTCGTTCAGCGGCAGGGCCAGGAAAGCCTCGATGCGGGTCCGGAGAATGCGATAGGCCGTCATGAACGCGGCATCGATCTCCCCGTCGGTGCCGGTGGCATGCGCCGGATCTTCCACGCCCCAGTGGGCGCGCAGCGCGGGCCCGAGGTAGGCGGGGCAAGTTTCGCCGGCGGCGCTCGCGCATACCGTGATCACGATGTCCGGGGTTGT
>JAIESJ010000025.1 GCA_019746155.1 Burkholderiales bacterium | reverse complement strand
CTCGAGCGCTCGTTCGGCGCGCCGACGGTGACCAAGGACGGCGTGTCGGTCGCCAAGGAAATCGAGCTCAAGGACAAGTTCGAGAACATGGGCGCCCAGATGCTGAAAGAGGTCGCGAGCAAGACCTCGGATGTCGCGGGCGACGGCACCACCACCGCGACCGTGCTGGCGCAAGCCATCGTGGCGGAAGGCATGAAGTATGTCGCCGCCGGCATGAATCCGATGGATCTCAAGCGCGGCATCGACAAGGCGGTCGAGGCCACCGTCGAGCAGCTCAAGAAAATCTCCAAGCCGTGCTCGACCCGCAAGGAAATCGCGCAGGTCGGCGCGATCTCTGCCAACTCCGACGAGGCGATCGGCAAGATCATCGCCGACGCGATGGACAAGGTCGGCAAGGAAGGCGTGATCACCGTAGAAGACGGCAAGAGCCTGGAAAACGAGCTCGAGGTGGTCGAGGGCATGCAGTTCGACCGCGGCTATCTGTCGCCGTATTTCATCAACAATGCCGAGAAGCAGGTCGCAGTGCTGGAGGAGCCCTACATCCTGTTCCACGACAAGAAGATTTCGGCGGTTCGCGATCTGCTGCCGGTGCTGGAGCAGGTGGCCAAGGCCGGCAAGCCGCTGCTGATCGTTGCCGAGGAAGTTGAAGGCGAAGCGCTGGCGACCCTGGTGGTCAACAACATCCGCGGCATTCTCAAGACCTGCGCCGTCAAGGCGCCGGGCTTCGGCGATCGCCGCAAGGCGATGCTCGAGGACATGGCCATCCTTACCGGCGGCACGGTGATTTCCGAAGAGCTGGGGCTCAAGCTCGAGAACGTGACACTCAAGGATCTGGGCCGCGCCAAGCGCGTCGAAGTGGAAAAGGAAAACACTACCATCATCGACGGTGCCGGCGAGAAGTCCAAGATCGAAGGCCGCATCAAGTCGATCCGCCAGCAGATCGAGGAGGCCACCAGCGACTACGACCGCGAGAAGCTGCAGGAGCGTGTGGCCAAGCTCTCCGGCGGGGTGGCGGTGATCAAGGTCGGTGCCGCGACCGAAGTCGAGATGAAAGAGAAGAAAGCACGCGTGGAAGACGCGCTGCACGCGACCCGCGCGGCGGTCGAGGAAGGCATCGTGCCCGGCGGCGGGGTGGCATTTCTGCGTGCGCGCCAGGCGATCAATGATCTCAAGGGCGGCAACCACGACCAGGACTGCGGCATTAAGATCGTGCTGCGCGCGCTGGAAGAGCCGCTGCGCCAGATCGCCGAAAATGGCGGCGACGAGCCTTCGGTCGTGCTTAACAAGGTGCGCGAAGGCAAGGGCAACTTCGGTTACAACGCCGCGACCGGCGAGTACGGCGACCTGCTCGAGATGGGTGTGGTCGATCCAACCAAGGTCACGCGCTGCGCGCTGCAGAATGCCGCGTCCGTAGCCGGCCTGATTCTCACCACCGACGCCATGGTGGCCGAACTGCCCAAGGACGAGAAGCCGGCGCATGCCCACGCCGGGATGGGTGACATGGACTATTGATCGTTATTCCGGACGTAACGCGCCGGAATAACTGCGCGGGCTCGGGCGGGCGCAAACGCCGCTCAACCCGCGCGGTCCGCACCAAACAGAAAGCCCCGCCGCAGCGGGGCTTTTTATTGCCGTAACGAAGCGTCGTGCGTCACAATTGCCGCAAGCGTTAAAATTTCCCGCGGAGAAAATGATGCTCAAGACGCACGGACGCTACACGGAAAACTGTCTGCATTGCCCCGAGTCGCGGCGCATCGCAAGCGCGGCGACGAAATGATTGCTCACGGCCGCTCCAACGCCGAGCGCCAGGTCGCGAGAGAGATAGCGCGCTATTACAAAGCCACTGTCTCGTCACTCTCATCAGCGCCTTGCTGATCAAACGGCGCGTCGTCGCAACCGCCCCCGTGTTCAGGACTTTGTGTCTGAATCTCCGCGCCGGGTCGATGAGCGGCATGCATGCGGCTTTGCTCAGCGGATGATGATGGTGAGGTTGAAATCACCGCGCAGCAGGCTCACCGCGAAGCCGCGCTCGACGCCGCGCAGTACGGCCTGGAACTCGGCCAGCGTTTGCACGCGCCGGCGGTTGACCGCGTAGATGATGTCGCCGGGGCGAAAGCCGGCTTGGAAAGCGCGGCTGCCCTGTTCTACGGCGGATGCCACCAGCCCGCCCCCCCGCAGGCGCTGGAAGAGCGGGCTGCCGCGCTCGATTTCCACGACCCTGAGCCCCGGCAGCTGGGCTACCGTATGGCCGTCGGCATGGGCGAGTTCCTGCGGCGCGGCGATGCGGGTGCGAATGGTTCGCGTCTCGCTGCCGCGCAGCACACGCAACTCGATCTCTTCTCCCACCGGTGTCAGGCCCAGGCGGGTGCGCAGTTCCGTGGCGCTGCGGATCGGGCGGCCGTTCAGCCCCACGACCACTTCGCGTTCGCGCAGGCCGGCTTTTTCCGCCGGCGAGCCGGGCTGCACCGCTGCGACGACGGCGCCTTCGAGTGTTGCGACGCCGAGCTTCCTGGCGAGTTCGGGCGTGAGGTCCGCCATTTCGATGCCTAACCTGCCGCGCCGCACTTCGCCGTAGCGCGCGATCTGGGTCATCACCGCACGCGCCAGGTTGGAGGGCACGGCGAAGCCGATGCCGACGTTGCCGCCGGCGGGGCCGATGATCGCGGTATTGATGCCGACGAGCTCGCCGCGCATATTGACCAGCGCGCCGCCCGAGTTGCCGGGATTGATCGAGGCATCGGTCTGGATAAAGTCCTCGTAGCCTTCGGGCGTGAGGCCGCTGCGGCCGAGCGCGCTGACGATGCCGGAAGTCACGGTCTGGCCGATGCCGAAGGGATTGCCGATGGCGATCACGTAATCGCCGACCTGAAGCTGGTCGGAATCACCGAGCTTGAGCGCCGTCAGATTCTGGGCGGGGATCTGCAACACCGCGATGTCGGTGCCGGGGTCGGTGCCGACCAGCCTGGCCTGGAACTGGCGTCGGTCCTTGAGCGTGACGATGGCCTGCTCGGCGTCCTTGATCACGTGATGATTGGTCAGAATGTATCCGCGCGCGGCATCGACGATCACCCCCGATCCCACCGACTGCTCCTCGCGTTGGGGACGCTCCGGCAGGTTAAAGAAGCGCCGGAAGAAGGGGTCGCGGAACAGCGGATTGTCTTCCAGCGACGAGCGGGTGATGACCGAGATATTGACCACCGCGGGCGTGACCTGGTTGACCAGCGGCGCCAGCGTCGGCAGGCCCCGGCTGTCGGTCTGTGGCTGGGCAGCGGCCGCAGCGGCAATGGCGATGAAAATCAGGGCGAGTTCAAGTGTGCGCCGGATGCCGTGCAACAGATGGGTGACCACGATCGTACTCCTTACCGATCACTTCAGGATCTTGAACAGGTTGTTATAGTCATCGGTCCAGAGCCTGAGTCCGGGGATTGCGTCGATTTCGCTCGCGACACCGGCGATTTCCTCGCGGTCGAGCAGCTTGCCGTTGCGGGCGACAAGCACCCAGTCGGTCTTGGCGAGATCGTTGTCTTCGGCATCATCGATGACCAGCGCGGTGCGCAGCCGGTATTCGTCGGCGATGCGCTTGACCACCGGCGCCAGCCGCAGGAAGCGGTTGGTGACGTGAAACGCAATGACACCATCCGGCTTGATGTGTCGCAGGTAAACCGCCATGGCTTCCCTGGTGATCAGGTGCACCGGGATCGAGTCGCTGGAGAAAGCATCGATCACCAGCACGTCGTATTGCTGCGGCGGTTCGCGCTCCATGGTGAGCCGCGCATCACCCAGCACGGTTTCTATTTTCGCGCCGCCGTCCGACAGGAAGGAGAATTCCCTTTGAGCGACGTCGATCACCTGCGGGTTGATTTCATAGAAGCGATAGACGTCACCCGGCCGGCCATAGGCGGCCAGCGTGCCCGCGCCCAGGCCGATGACGCCGATGCGTAGCGGCGCCGGTTGGCTGACCTTGATCGCGCGGCCGATGCCGGCGCTCGCACCGTAATAAGTGGTCGGCTCGTGGCGCCTGCCGGGAGCGAGGTATTGCTCGCCGTGCATGATGACCCCGTGCATCAGTCGCCGCACCGCGTCTCCACTGGTTTCCGGTCCGGTGTCTTTGACCCGCAGCGTGCCGTAGAAATTGCGCGCCATGACGCGCGTGTCCTGCGACAACATCTGAATGTAGTCAATGACCTGGTAGCTGGTGAACGCGGCGACGCCCAGGGCAAGCAGCGGGATGAAAGCCGGCATCCTGCGTGCGAGATAGGCGGCCAGCAACAGCGTGACGACGAGACCGATGCCAAATTCGTAATAGGTGTTGAAAAGCTTGGGCGCGACGAACCCGACCAGCAGGCCGCCCAGCGCGCCGCCGAGCGATACCATCAGATAGAAGCTCGTCAGATAGCGCGGCGCCGGTTTCATGTCCGCCAGTTCGCCGTGGAAGAACATGCAGCACACGAACAGCCCGACCAGGTAGAGCGGGATCGCCTCCTTGATGTCCATGATGCCGCCATGGGCGTGCAGTCCCCATGCCATGGCACCGACGATCACCAGCAGCGGCCCGAGGAAGATGCGGCGCTGGTACCAGCCGCGGCCCTCGAAGCACAGGATGAAGGTGACCAGGTAGAGCGTGAGCGGCAGGATCCACAGGAAAGGCACCGACGCGACATCGTGCGTGATGTGGTTGGTCACGGCGAGCAGCATGAACGAACCCATCGCGGAGAGCAGCAGCCACAGTGCGTATTGCCGGAACCGCGGCGCAGGGCCGTCGTTGACCGCGTCGACCGCGGCCTGGGCGGGCGCGAATTGAGTCTGCGAGCGCAGGCTGTAGACGGCGGATGCCACGCACAGCAGCACGAACAGCACATAGCCCGCGGTCCAGATGTAGGATTGCTGCCGCGTGGTGATCCATGGCTCCACCACGAACGGGTACGAAAGGAGTGCGAGCAGCGACGCGAAATTGGACAGCGCGAACAGGCGATAGACGGTGCCCGCCGGAAAGGTGCGCGCGAACCACGCCTGCACCAGCGGCCCGGTGGTGGAGAGCAGGAAGTACGGCAGCCCTAGGGTCATCAAGAGCAGTCCCAGGATGCGCAGCGACGGATCGTCATCTGCGTCGGGCTTCCATGACGCGTCGGGAATGATCGGCAGCGACGCGAGGCTCAGCAGCAGCAGGATAATGTGCAGGACCACCTGCCTGCGCGACGGCAATTTCCGTGTGGTCCAGTCGGAATAGGCGTAACCGAACAGCAGCAGGAACTGGAAGAATACGAGGCAGGTGGTCCACACCGCGGCGGAGCCGCCAAACCACGGCAGGATCTGCTTCGCTATGAGCGGCTGAACCATGAACAGCAGAAATGCGCTGGTGAAAATCGTCAGGGCGTAAAGTGGCATGAATGAACTTACTGAGGGCACCGCCAAATAGTGCGTAGTTGTAGGTCGGCAATCCTTTGCCGACAACCCGGCTGTTTGTTTTTAGGCAAAAACACGCATTATACAGAGGCGCCGGGGCGGCTGGCGACGACGACAGATATGCGCCGCTTTGGCGCTATGGGCCGGTATTCCGTTACGGGCGCCGTACAAGCAGGCGCGCGAGTTCGCCGGCGTCGTCCAGCGCCTCGAGCTTGAGCATCGCGTCGCGCAACTGCTCGAGCTGGGCGCGCGGCAGGGCTTTGGCCGCGAGCTTCTCGAATTTCTCGACGATTTCGGCTTCGCTGGCGAATTTCTTCTCGCTGCCGCGCGCGGCCTCGACCGTGCGCCTGAGCACGGTGCCGTCGGCAAGATGCGCCTCGACGTGCACCAGGTGACGGAACTTTGCGCCTTTGGCGGTGATTTCATGGTCGTGGCGCACCTCGACCTTGTCGGCGAGCGCCATGCGTGCCGGGTCGGCGACCTTGTCCTCGGTGAACTGGTCGACGAAGCAGTCGCCTTCAATGAGGAAAGTCGCGATGCAGTACGGCAGATTGAGCTGGGCCGCGGTCAGGCCCTGCGGCACATACTTCCAGCCGACATGATCCATGGTCGCCTGCGAGCCGCGCACCACGATTTTCCTGACGTCGCCGGGCCCGAAGCGGCGTTCCTGCTGCATGTCGCGGATCGCATCGAGCGTCGTGTGGTTGCTGCCGACACAGGCGTAGAACTTGAGCGCGACGCCCATGGTCTGCCAGGTTTCGCCGAAACCGGCAGTGAGTTCTTCGAGATTGAAACGATCGCTGGAGCGCGAGAACGTGGTGCAGTAGCCGCCGTACTCGCTCTCCAGCACGTTGACGATGCCGGTGAAGCCCGCTTCCGCGAACAGCGCGCCGTAGAGCCCCGACTGCGACGAGCGCCCGGCGTGCATGCGCTTGACCATCGCGCCGTACTGCGCCGCCATCAGGCCCGCCGCCTGCGTGCCGGCGATGCCCAGCGCGTGCACGGTTTTTTCGACGTCGAGTTTCAGGCCGCGCGCCGCGCCCGCGGCGGCGGAGAACACGCCGAGCGTTGCGCCGGAATGCCAGCCCTGGGCAATGTGCTCGGGTCCCATGCACAGGCCGACGCGCGGGCCGATCTCGTAGCCGGCGACCGCGGCGGTGAGGAATTCTCTGCCGCTGATGCCGGGTTTCAGTTCCGTGACCGCAATCAGCGCCGGCAACACTACCGCGCCGACATGCAGCACGCCTGCGCGATGCACGTCGTCGAGCTCGAAGCCCTGCACCGCGGTGCCGTTGACCAGCGCCGCATGCGGCGCCGACAGGCGCCTGCCGGTGCCCCACACGCTGCTCACGCGCGTCGCATCGACGCGCTCCAGCGTGTCCTGCAGAATGCGGCACCATTCGAGGTCGGCGCCGTAAATCGCGCAGCCGAGCGAGTCGAGCATCAGGAGCTTTATTCGTTGCCGAACTTCCTCGGGGATCGCTTCGTATCCGAGACCGGAAACGAATTGCGCGATGCCGCGCGTGTAGGGATTATCGGTGGAGACGTCGTGCGCCATGATCAACTCCTGAAAATCGATGGCCACAGAGAGCACAGAGGACACGGAGCAAAAACAATCAACCAAGCCTGATTCATATCTTATTGTTTTAAAAGATTTATTTTTTGTTTCTCCGTGACCTTTGCGGCTTTGCCGGCGCCGGCGCCGGCGATTCTGCCGAACACCGCGCCCGAAACCAGCCCGGTGCCGCTCGCGTAGTTGAAATAGAACAAGCCGCCGACCATTTCGCCGCAGGCATAAAGGCCGGGAATCCGGTGCAGATTGAGGTCGAGCACCTGGCCGCTTGCGCGGTCGATGCGCAAACCGCCGAACGTGAAAGTGATGCCGCAGGTGGTGGCGTAGGCCTCGAACGGCGGCGTGTCGAGCGGGTTGGCCCAGTTCGATTTCGGCGGCTCTATACCCTGCGTGCCGCGACCGTCCTTGATGATGTGGTTGAAGGGGATGTCGGTGCGCACCGCGGCGTTGAACGCGCGCACGGTCTTGAGGAAGCCTTCGGCATCGACGCCTTCCAGCTTCTGCGCCAGTTCCTCCAGCGTGTTCGCAGTGACCTTGGTAACCTGCCTGACGCGGTATTCGGGGCGCAGGAGGTGCTTGACCTTGCTGTCGAACACCTGCCACGCGAACTGTCCCGGCTGCTTCAGCACTTCGGCGCCGTACTTGGCATAGGTAAACGAATGGAAATCGAGGCCCTCGTCGACGAAGCGCTTGCCCTTGGCGTTGACCAGCAAACCGAAGATGTAGCTGTGCTTCTCGAACTGATCGCCGACGTTCAGGTCGCCGAACTCGGGCGCATAGCGGTCCCAGCCGGTGGCGTGGCAGCCCGACCAGTTGCCGTAGGGACAGGCGCCGATGTCAAGCGCCATGCGCAGGCCGTCACCGACATTGAAGCGCGTGCCGCGCACCTTGGCGAGCTCCCAGCCCGGTCCGAGATAGCGCGTGCGCCATTCGGGATTGGCCTCGAAGCCGCCGCAGCCGAGCACCACTGCTTTCGCGCGCAGCTCGATCATTTTTCCCTGCCGCTTGGCCCTGACGCCGAACACTTTTTCGCCGTCGTATAAAAGCTCGACGGCGCGCGTTTCGTACATGATTTCGATGCCGTTATTGACCGCGGTTTTGGTCAGGTTTTCCACCAGTCCGGGGCCGCCGCCGCTCGCTTCGATCGGCAGTCTGCCGAAGAACTTGCGCTTGCCGTTGACCATGCCCGACTGGCGGCCGAAGTTCGGTACGAAGCGCGCGCCTTTCGAACGCAGCCAGATCATGGTATCGAGACTGTTGTTGACCAGCGTCTCGCACAGGTCGGGATCGGTGCGGTATTGCGTGAGGCGGAACATGTCGTCGAAGAATTCCTCGCGCGTATTGGTGCCGAAATCGCTGGACGCAATTTCCTCGTCGCTGAGATCGGCGACCTTTTTCAGGTCTTCGACCGAGTCGAAGGCAAAGCGCATCACGCCGCCGGCGAAGCGGCTGTTGCCGCCGGACTCGTCCTCCGGCGCCGCTTCCAGCATGAGGACTTTGACGCCCCGCTCCTGTGCGGATAGGGCCGCGCACAAGGCGGCGTTACCCTTGCCGACGACAATCACGTCGTAATTTTGCATCTTCCCGGCCCTTGTTTTGTATCTTGGAGCGCTGCACTCTAGGACTCGCTGTTGAACCGTGTCAAGCTGCCATATCCTGGACTCGTTTCCCCGGCGGTTGGCCGTTGGGTCGGCGCTGCCCTGCGCAACGACATGCAACGCCGGGGAAGGTCGCCCGGGTTTTCGGCATCAAGGAATGGAGATTGTCCGTTCGCGGACGGCACTATGCTGCGGCGATCCGCCGGCTGCGCCGCTCGACGATTATCAGCGCGGTCAGGTCGCGCACATCGCGCAGATTCTCGAAATCCTGTATCGCCGCGTAAATCAGCAATACATTCTCTTCCGGCACGACGATGCGCGCCACGCAGTTGTCGAATTTCTCCTTGAGCCGTTCCGCAGGCAGCGGGTTGGCGGAAGTGCGCCCCAGCGGCTGGTCGACTTTGGCCGAGAGCGTCCTGCCGCCGCGCAGCGTGATTTTGACTTCGGCGCCGAAATGATTGTCGGCCGGGAACTGCGCCGTGGTGTAGGGAGCGACGTGCACACGCGCCATGACGTCTTTTACCCGCGGATCACGGAAACTGTCGCCTTCGAAATGCTCGATGATGACTTTGCGGTCGACGAGCGCGCGCGCCAGACAGTATTGCACGCTGAACTTGGCATCCTTCGTGCTCTGGGGGGCGGGGCGGTTGGTGTGCTCCAGCCGGCGCGCGTGAGTCCATGAATCGATGCGTTCAACCTGGCCGGGATCGAGATCATGTCCGCGCACGAGATCGAGCATGGCGTCGATCGCCGGATGCGTGCTGCCGCAGCACGGATATTGCTTGATGGCGATGCCGGGCTGCACGATGTCGAGCGGGTTGGCCCATGCCGGTAGGATTTTTGAGGCGTCGTAGTTGCCGGGGCCGTTGAACACTTCGAAATACCCCTGTGTGTGTTCGAACGCCGTGGGGTTGGCGGTAAAACTGTCGCGCGCCAGCAGCGCGGCGAACAGGCCGTTTCGTGCGCACTGGCCGACGTGCAGGGGTTTTACCATCGTTCCGAAATTGGATTTGATGCCCGCCGCCATCGATGCGGCGATGGCAAGCGCGGTGGCGGTCTGCGCATCGTTGAGTCGCAACAGACGGGCACAGGCGGCGGCGGTGCCGAAAATGCCTATCGTCGTCGTCGGGTGCCAGCCGTGCGTGTATTGGTAGAAATTGACGCCAAGGGAAATCTTGCATTCGGTCTCGAAGCCCGCGACGTAAGCGGTTATGAAATCACGGCCGCTCGCGCCATGCTCGTCGGCCAGCGCGAACAGGGCCGGCAGGATCGGCACCGACGGGTGGCCGCCCAGCGTATTGTTGCAGTCGTCGAAATCAAGCGCGTGCGACGCCGTGCCGTTGATGAGCGCGGCATCGAGCGCGCCGACCCGTCTGCGCGAGCCGAAGACCAGGCTGGGACCGGTGCCCGAAGCCAGCGCCCGGGCAACAATGCGCGCGGCGGGATCGACGCTGCCGGCCAGCGTCACGCCGACGGTATCCAGAATGCCGACTCTGGCCCAGTGCACGGCCTCCGGCGGCAAGTCTTCGTAGCGCAGCGTGTTGATGCGCTGGGCGAGCTCCAAGGCAAGAGACATGATTTCTCCTAAAAACTTAAACCGAATATCGAACTGGGTTTGTCGGCGCTTGATCCGTGATTCCTTCGGGTTTCACTCGATACGGATGCCGGCTTCCCGCACCAGCTTTTCCCACTTGGCGATTTCAGACCGGATGTGAATACCAAAAGCCTCGCGCGAACTGCCTACCGGTTCGGAACCATCGGCGGAAAGCCTGGAGCCGACATCCGGCATCTGCAGGATGCCCACGATTTCCTGGTTGAGTTTGGCGAGTATCGGCTGCGGGGTCCTGGCTGGCGCGACCACGCCGTACCACCCCGCCACTTCGTAACCCGCTACGCCGGCCTCCTGCATCGTTGGCAGCCCGGGTTCGGCGGGCGAGCGCTTCGCGGTGGTCACCGCCAGCGCGCGCAGTCTGCCGGCCTTGATGTGGGCATGCGACTGCAGAATGGTCGAGAACAACATCTGGATCTGGCCGCCGATGACGTCGGTCATCGCCGGCGCGCCGCCCTTGTAGGGCACGTGCACAATGTTGACTTTGGCGAGCGAGGCGAGCAGTGCTCCCGATAAATGGCTCAAGCCCCCCGTACCCGATGAACCATAGTTGAGAGTGCCCGGCCTGGTTCTGGCGAGCGCGATCAGCTCTGGCACCGATTTCGCCGGAACCGAAGGATGAACCACCAGTGCGTAGGGTTGTGAGGTGGCTTGCGTGATCGGCGCGAGGTCTTTGATGAGGTCGTAAGGCAGTTTCTTGTACAGGCTTACGTTGACCGAGTGGCTGGACGAGATCATGCCGAGCGTATAGCCGTCGGCCGCGGACTTGGATGCGATGTCGACGCCGATGGTGCCGTTGGCGCCGGGGCGGTTGTCCACCACGACCTGCTGGCCCCAGTGTTCGGTGAGTTTCTGCGCGATGGTGCGGGCCGTGATATCGGTGCCGCCGCCGGGTGCAAACGGCACAATTAACCGTATGGGTTTGACGGGATACGCTGGTGTTGTGTAGGCCGCCACCGTGTAAAACCCGGCGGACTGCGCGCCCTGCCCGCGAACGGGCCTGCGGCTAACGTGTCCGGGCGCGCCCGCCTCCGCGAATGGCACGATCAGCCGGATCGGCTTCTCGGGATAATTTCGTGACGCGTCGCGTTGCGCCGGGTAAACGGGTGTCGCCAGCATGCCGCCGGCCAGTATCGTCGCGGCCAGTTTCCGGAACCGTGGCCCGCATATCGATTGCCGCATGCTTTCCTCCGTTGCTGTCGGCAGCGCGCGAAGCCGGCTGCCGTGCTCTATTTTACGGTATTTCGGTATCCATCAACGGCGCGCAGCCTGAACGGATTCGCAAGCGCGATGGTTCCATTCAAATGCGCCTGAAAAATGGCGGAAGAGAGTGGGAGTCGAACCCACACAGGACCGCCAGCGGCCCCTACCGGGTTTGAAGTCCGGCCGCCCCACCGGGGGCGATTCCCTTCCGTTGAGACACGCTCCAGCGAGCGGGTCTTTAATAATCCGAGATCAATAATGCCGCTTTCCCCGAGCTTCAATCGAGCCCCAGCCGCTTGACGATCCGTTCGGCGACGTTCCGTGCCTCGAAAGCGGCATCGCGCAATAGCCCGCCGTAACCCGAGCGAACGGCACCGATCGCCCACACCCCGGGCAGCGTCGTTTCCAGCGTGTCGGTGGTCACGACGAAGCCAGCGTCGTCGCGTGTGATCGCAGCCGGCAGGAATTCCGAGTTGGGCGTGAGGCCGATATAGGCGAATACGCCGGCGCACGGAATTTCCCGTACGCCACCATCGGCAAGTTTAACGCAAACCTTCTCGACCATGCGGTTGCCGGCGATTTGCTCGACCGTGGCATTCCATATCGTGGCTATTTGCGGGTGGGTTTTGACTTGTTCGACGAAATGCGTCTGCGCGCGGAAACCGCCGCCGCGGTGAACAAGATGGACTTTCCTGCAGAACCTGGCGAGCACCAGTGCTTCCTGCAGCGCCGAATCGCCGCCGCCGACCACAACCACGTCTTCGTTCTGGTACATCGGCCCGTCGCAGTCGGCGCATTGCGATACGCCGCGCCCTGCGAATTCCGCTTCGCCCGGTATGCCTAGCCTCCTGAGCCTGGCTCCGGAAGCAACGATGATGTGGCGCGCCTTGTAGCGCGCGCCGGCGGTGACGGCCTGTTTGATATCGTCATCATTTCCGAGCTCCGTTACCGCCTCCTGGATGCTGGCAATCCCCAGTTCGGCGTTGGCCTGCATCAGCTCGGCGGCAAACTCAGCGCCCGATACCTGGCGTTGGTCCGGTCCGGGTTCGAGCTCGTTCACGTTGATGACTAGGCCGCCGAACAGCTGCGCTTCGAAGGTGGCCACTTTCAGGCCGCCGGTGGCGAGCAGGTTGGCGGCGGTGAGGCCGCTCACACCTTCACCGATGACGATCACATCAAAAGTCTGCTGTGACAAAGCGGGCTCCTCTCAAAGTTTGGTGTGTTTGATTGGGCGCCGCGCGGGGGCGGCAACGGTACCCTGTGAGGCGGCAGGTTTCGCGGTCGTGAGTTGAACTGGCGCAGCGGCGCCCAATATGGGCACGAAATCCTTGCGCATCTTGCGCGCGTCGCCGATGCGCTGGGTGACGCCGAGCGTATCGAAAAATTCGAGGATTTCGATCGCCAGGCTTCTGCCGGTGCCGGTGGCATCGCGATACTGCGCCGCGGTGAACAGGCCATCGGGGCTGGATTGCGCCGTGGCCTGGGCGAGCGCGGCGAGCGCGGCGAGCGTGGCACGCGGGTAAAAGCGGTCGGCGGCGACTTTCATGACTTCACCGCTTTTGGCTTTGCGATGCAGGAAGTCCCTGACGAGCGCTTCCTTCAGCTTGAGCTGTGCGGCGAGGTCACGTATGACGGGCGGCGCGAACCCGCCCGCTTCGAGCACGGGACGCAGGGTCTGCCACAGCTTCTCGTCGGTGGCGTTAGCGGTCAGGTTGTGGCCGGGCAGGCGCGCCGTCGAGCCGCCGACTTCGACGCGGCGCGCATCGGCGAGCTCGCGCAGCAGCGACTGGAATGCATCGCTGGCGAGACGGGGCGCCAGGGTCTGGCGCAGCGTCTCGATGTCCTGGCCGGTGGCCTGCGGCTGTGCGCGATGAAATTCTGCCAGACCCGCGACGATGTGCTCGCGCAGCGCGGCGTGGCGTGCGCGCGCGATGCCGATGCGGCTTTCCTTGCCGAGTTGCACCAGGTCCGCATGGGCGTAGAGCGCGGCAGCATGCTCGGGCGTGATATTGAATATTTTCTCGAAGCGTGCGAGATCAATGCCGCTGTCGGACAGCCTGATGAGTTCGGCGAGCGTCGCTTCCGGCGTCGGCTGCTCGAGCGCGCCAAGTTCGGCCAGGCGTGCGTTGCTGTTGCGGCGGGTCGGCGGCGCGAACGGATCGAGCACGCTGCCGCCGCCCAGCGTGCGGCTCGCCGACTGGTCGCGCACAATGAAGCGGTCGCCGTGCAGTGCGTTCACCGGGTGGTCGAGCACCAGTTGCGCCAGCGCTGAGACACCGGGGGCGATCGCTTCCTCGCGCCGGATCGCAACCCGTGCCGTCACGTCGGCGGTCGCAAGATGCAGGTGCACCGGTGTCCAGTGTTTGAGCGGCCTGCCTTCCGAAGCGAGCACGTTCAAGCGCACGTCGATGCGCTGTGTCGGGCCGTGGATCGCCTCGTCCAGAACCCAGTCGCCGCGGCTCACCGATTCGAGATCGGCGCCGGTGAGATTCAGCGCACAGCGCTGGCCCGCCACCGCCTGCGCCGCCGGTTTGCCCTGGATCTGGATGCCGCGCACGCGCACGGCAATGCCCGCAGGCGAAACCAGTAGCTTGTCTCCCGGTTTCACAATGCCGTTGAACACGGTGCCGGTGACCACCGTGCCGCTGCCGGCGACGGTGAAAGCGCGGTCGATGGCAAGCCGGAAATACTGCCCCGTGGTGCGCCGCGCCGCCTGTGCGGCGGCCTCGCGCGCGAGCAGTTCGCGCAATCCGGCGATGCCGGCACCGCTCACCGCCGACACCGGCAATATAGGAACAGGGGCGAGTCTGGTAGCGGTGAGCAGGGCTTGCACATTGTCGGCAATCTGCCGCACACGCGCTGCGTCGACACGGTCGATTTTCGTGATCACGGCGGCGCCGCGCGCCACGTTCAGGAGATCGAGGATGTGGACATGCTCGACAGTCTGCGGCATGACGCCGTCGTCGGCGGCGACCACCAGCAGCGCGAAATCGATGCCGCATACGCCGGCGAGCATGTTGCGGATGAAGCGCTCGTGGCCGGGAACGTCGA
>JAIESJ010000064.1 GCA_019746155.1 Burkholderiales bacterium | reverse complement strand
CAATTGCACGGGTTCGTGCAGCTGGAAGATCTACGTCAATGGGGGCATCGTGACGTGGGAAACGCAGCAGACCGATTATCCGAGGACGCGTCCCGACATGCCGAATCACGAGCCGCGCGGCTGCGCGCGCGGCGCATCGTACTCATGGTACCTCTACAGCGGCAACCGGCTCAAGTATCCGATGATACGCGGCCGCCTGCTCAGGCTGTGGCGCGAGGCGCGCCAGACGCTGGCGCCGGTCGAGGCCTGGGCCGCCGTCGTCGAGGATCCCAAGAAACTGAAGTCCTACCAGTTGATGCGCGGGCTGGGAGGCTTCGTGCGCGCGTCGTGGGACGAGGTCAACGAAGTCATCGCCGCCGCCAATATCTATACTGCCAAGAAGTACGGCCCGGACCGCATCATCGGTTTTTCGCCGATTCCGGCGATGTCGATGGTGTCGTATGCCGCGGGCAGCCGCTACCTGTCGCTGATCGGCGGCGTCTGCATGAGCTTCTACGACTGGTACTGCGATTTGCCGCCGTCCAGCCCCCAGACCTGGGGCGAACAAACCGACGTGCCCGAGTCCGCGGACTGGTACAACTCGAATTTCATCATCGCCTGGGGTTCGAACGTGCCGCAGACGCGCACGCCGGACGCGCACTTTTTCACCGAGGTGCGCTACAAGGGCGCCAAAACCGTGGCGATTACGCCCGACTATTCGGAAGTCGCCAAGCTGTGCGATGTGTGGTTGCATCCCAAGCAGGGGACCGACGCGGCGCTGGCGCTGGCACTGGGGCATGTCATCCTCAACGAATACCATCTCGTCGGCAAGAGCGCTTACTTCGAGGATTACTGCCGCCGCTACAGCGACATGCCGATGCTGGTGCGGCTGGTGAAGCAGGGGGAAACCTGGGTGCCCGAGCGTTTCGTGCGCGCTGCGGATTTTGCCGATCAGCTCGGCGAAACCAATAATCCCGAATGGAAGACCGTCGCCCTCGACGCGGCGAGCGGCAGGATCGTCGCGCCGCGTGGCTCGATCGGCTACCGCTGGGGCGAGAAGGGCAAATGGAATCTCGAAGAGAAAGCCGGTCAGAACGGAGAAGAGACGAAACTTCAGCTCACGCTGGTCGGCGGGCAGGACGAAGTGGTTCCGGTCGCATTTCCGTACTTTGGCGGCCGCGAGCACGATTATTTTGCCGAAAGCAGGCACGACGAGGTCCTGAAGCGCAACGTCGCAGTGAAGAAAATACAACTCAAGGACGGCGAATATGCCGTAGCCACGGTCTATGATCTGTTCGTGGCCAACTACGGCCTCGACCGTGGCCTGGGCGGCGCCAATGTCGCACGCTCCTACGACGACGATGTGCCGTATACGCCGGCCTGGCAGGAGAAAATCACCGGCGTCGGGCGCGAGCAGGTGATCAAGCTCGCGCGCGAATTCGCCGACAATGCCGACAAGACGCACGGCAGGTCGATGGTGATCATCGGCGCCGCGATGAACCACTGGTATCACTCGGACATGAATTACCGAGCCGTCATCAACCTGCTGGTGATGTGCGGCTGCGTCGGGCAGTCGGGCGGTGGCTGGGCGCATTACGTTGGCCAGGAGAAGCTGCGCCCCCAGACCGGCTGGACCGCGCTCGCCTTCGCGCTCGACTGGGCGCGCCCGCCGCGGCACATGAACTCGACGTCGTTCTTCTATGCGCATACCGACCAGTGGCGTTACGAGCAGTTGCCGGTGCGCGAAATCCTGTCGCCGCTGGCGCGCGCCGAGGATTACTCGGGCAGCCTGATCGACTTCAACGTGCGCGCCGAGCGCATGGGCTGGCTGCCGTCGGCGCCGCAGCTCGCTGCCAACCCGCTGCAAATCGCCAAAAATGCCGCCGCCGCAGGCATGGATGCCAAGGACTATGTCGTGCAGCAGTTGAAGAGCGGCGCGCTCAAGTTCTCGTGCGAGGACCCGGACAATCCGGTGAACTATCCGCGCAATATGTTCGTATGGCGCTCGAACCTGCTGGGCTCCTCGGGCAAGGGTCACGAGTATTTTCTCAAGCATCTGCTCGGCACCCGGCATGGCGTGCAGGGCAAGGACCTGGGTGACACCGGAGGCGAGAAGCCCGAGACGGTGGTATGGCACGATCAAGCGCCGGAAGGCAAGCTCGATCTGCTGGTGACGCTGGATTTCCGCATGTCGACCACCTGTCTTTATTCCGACATCGTGCTGCCGACCGCGACCTGGTACGAGAAGAACGATCTCAATACCTCGGACATGCATCCGTTCATTCACCCGTTATCGACGGCGGTCGATCCGGTGTGGCAGGCACGCAGCGACTGGGAAATCTACAAAGGCATCGCCAGGAAATTCTCGGGACTCGTGCCCGGCCATCTGGGTGTCGAGAAAGACCTGGTGCTCACGCCGACGCTGCACGATACGCCGGGAGAGCTGGCGCAGGCGCTCGAGGTCAAGGACTGGAAAAAAGGCCAGTGCGAGCCGGTGCCCGGCAAGACCATGCCGGACATGGTCGTCATCGAACGCGATTATCCCAACGTCTACAAGCGTTTCACGGCATTGGGACCGTTGATGTCGAAAGTCGGCAACGGCGGCAAGGGCATCGCCTGGAACACCGAACCGGAAATCAAACTGCTGGGCGAACTCAACTATACGGTCACCGAGCCGGGGCCGACGCAGGGGCTGCCCAGGATCGAAACCGACATCGACGCGGCGGAAGTGGTGCTGGCGCTCGCGCCGGAGACCAACGGCGCGGTGGCGGTCAAGGCGTGGGCGGCGCTGTCCGAGATCACCGGGCGCGACCACACGCATCTCGCGCTGCCGCGCGAGGACGACAAGATCCGCTTCCGCGATCTGCAGGCGCAGCCGCGCAAGATCATCTCCAGCCCGACCTGGAGCGGGCTCGAATCGGAACAGGTCTCGTATACCGCCGGCTACACCAATGTCCACGAGCTCATCCCGTGGCGTACCCTGAGCGGACGCCAGCAGCTCTACCAGGACCATCCGTGGATGCGCGCGTTCGGCGAGGCGCTGGCGGTCTACAAGCCGCCGATCGATACCAAGACGGTGGCACCCATGCTCGGCCGGCGCAGCAACGGCAATGTCGAAGTCGTGCTCAACTTCATCACCCCACACCAGAAGTGGGGCATACATTCCACATACACCGACAATCTGCTGATGCTGACGCTGTCGCGCGGCGGACCGATCGTGTGGTTGAGCGAGGTCGATGCCAAGAAGGCGGGCATCGTCGACAACGACTGGGTCGAGGCGTTCAACCTGAACGGGGCGCTCGCCGCGCGCGCCGTGGTGAGCCAGCGCGTTCCCGCGGGCATGGTGCTGATGTACCACGCGCAGGAGAAGATCGTGAACGTGCCGGGTTCCGAGATCACCGGCGCGCGCGGCGGCATCCACAATTCGGTCACGCGCACCGTGGTGAAGCCCACGCACATGATCGGCGGCTACGCCCAGCAAAGCTACGGCTTCAACTACTACGGCACCATCGGCACCAACCGCGACGAGTTCGTGATCGTGCGCAAGATGAACAAGGTCGATTGGCTTGACAGCCCGGCTGAACAACAAGCAACAATGGCTTAAGGATTTGCCGCAGAGAACACGGGGTTCACAGAGAAGGTCCTGGAATATCGTTCGCTGTCCTCTGGGTTCTCTGTGATCTCTGTGGCTAAAAGAATTTCAGGAGATTGGCTATGAAAGTAAGAGCGCAAATCGCAATGGTCCTAAATCTGGACAAGTGCATCGGGTGCCACACCTGCTCGGTAACGTGCAAAAACGTGTGGACCTCGCGCGAAGGCGTGGAATACGCGTGGTTCAACAACGTCGAGACCAAGCCCGGCATCGGTTATCCCAAGGACTGGGAGAACCAGGACAGATGGAACGGCGGCTGGGCCCGCAAGAAGAACGGCAGAATCGAACCCAGGATAGGCGGCAAGTGGCGCGTGCTGGCATCCATCTTCGCCAATCCCAACCTGCCGGAAATCGACGACTACTACGAGCCGTTCACCTTCGATTACGAGCATCTGCACGACGCGCCGGAATCGCAGACCGCGCCGGTGGCGCGCCCGGTGTCGCTGATCACCGGCCAGCGCATGGAAAAGATCGAGTGGGGGCCGAACTGGGAGGAGATTCTCGGCGGCGAGTTCGCCAAACGCGGCGCGGACTCCAACTTCGAGAACATCCAGAAGGAGATCTACGGCCAGTTCGAGAACACCTTCATGATGTATCTGCCGCGCCTGTGCGAGCACTGCCTGAACCCGGCGTGCGTCGCGGCGTGTCCTTCGGGCTCGATCTATAAGCGCGAGGAAGACGGCATCGTGCTGATCGACCAGGACAAGTGCCGCGGCTGGCGCCTGTGCGTGTCGGCCTGCCCCTATAAGAAAATCTATTACAACTGGCACAGCGGCAAGGCCGAGAAGTGCATATTCTGTTATCCGCGCATCGAGGCTGGCCAGCCGACGGTGTGCTCGGAGACCTGTGTCGGCCGCATCCGCTACTTGGGCGTGCTGCTCTACGACGCCGACCGCATCGGCCACGCCGCGAGCGTGGGCGACGAGCAGGACCTCTACAACGCGCAGCTCGGGGTGTTCCTCGATCCGCATGCCGCGGAAGTCCAGGAGCAGGCACGCAAAGACGGGGTGCCCGAGGCATGGTTGAAAGCAGCCCAGGCTTCGCCGGTCTACAAGATGGCGATGGAATGGAAAATCGCCTTCCCGCTGCACCCGGAATACCGCACGTTGCCGATGGTGTGGTACGTGCCGCCGCTGTCTCCCATCAACGCCGCCGCCAACAGCGGGCACATTGGCACCGATGGCGTGCTGCCCAATGTGAGACAACTTCGCATCCCATTGAAATATCTGGCAAATTTACTTACCGCAGGAGCGGAAGAGCCGGTGGCGCTGGCGCTGGAACGATTGCTTGCCATGCGTGCCTTCATGCGTGACCGGCACGTCGAGAAAAAGGAAAACGCCGAGGTACTCAAGCAGGCGGGATTGGATGTGGCGCAGGTGGAGGAGATGTACCGTTACCTTGCGATCGCCAATTACGAAGACCGCTTCGTGATCCCGACCACGCACCGCGAATATGCCGAAAATGCATTTGATCTGCGCGGCGGCTGCGGCTTCTCGTTCGGCAACGGTTGTTCGGATGGCGTCTCGAAGCCCAGCCTGTTCGGCGGCAGGAAACGCAAGACCATCCCGGTCAAGCAGGTTGCGTAAAAAGCATTAGCCACAGAGGCCACAGAGATCACAAAGGAAAACCCGGAATGAACTCTCGTTGCCCGATTTTTTTGATTCTCTCTGTGCTCTCTGTGTCTGATTTGTTTTAAGGGATTCTACGATGAAGACATTCAAGGTATTGGCGGCACTGCTCAGTTATCCGGAACAGGAACTGACTGAAGCAGTCGACGAACTGGAGCAGACGCTCGACGGCGAGAAGCTGCTGTCCCGCGGCGAACGGCGTGCGCTCGATGCGCTGTTCGCGGCGCTGCGCGAAAATGATCTGGTGACGCTGCAGGAGCAGTACGTGGGTCTCTTCGATCGCGTGCGCTCGCTGTCGCTGCATCTGTTCGAGCACGTGCACGGCGAATCGCGCGACCGCGGCCAGGCGATGGTGGATCTGAAGCAACTCTACGAAAACCATGGTTTCGCGCTGGCGTCGAACGAGCTGCCGGATTTCCTGCCGGCGTTTCTCGAATACCTGTCGTTTGTGCCGTTCGAGGAGGCGCGCGAACTGCTTGCCGATTCCGTGCATATCCTCGAAGGGCTGGGCGCGCGGTTGAAGAAACGCGGCAGCCCCTACGGCGCGGTGTTCCATGCGCTGGTCGCGCTGTCCGGGGAAAAAGTGGCTCCTTCGGTGGTCGACGACGCCGAGATCCGCAAGGAGGACGATCCCGCCACGCTCGACATGCTGTGGCAGGAGGAGCCGGCATTCGGCGGCAAGCCCAAACCAAGCCAGGTATCGGTGATTCAGTTCCATGGAAAGGCGGCGTCATGAACTATCTCAACCATTTCCTGTTCGGCATATATCCCTATATTGCATTGAGCGTTTTTCTGATCGGCAGCCTGGTCCGCTTCGAGCGCGAGCAGTACACCTGGAAAAGCGATTCGAGCCAGCTGCTCAAGCGCGGCCAGTTGAGACTGGGCAGCAACCTGTTCCACATCGGCATCCTGGCGCTGTTTCTCGGCCACCTGATCGGCTTGCTGACGCCGCAGGAGCTGTACCACGCATTGGGACTGTCGACCGCGGCCAAGCAGATGCTGGCGATCATTGCCGGCGGCGTGTTCGGCTCGATGTGCCTGGCCGGTCTGCTGCTGCTGGTGCATCGGCGTCTGAGCGAGCCGCGCATCCGCGCTACCTCGACCCGCATGGACATCTTCATCCTGCTGTGGATATTGGCAACGCTGGCGCTGGGACTCACCAGCATTTTTGTCTCGCTCGGCCACCGCGACGGCAGCGTGATGGTACTGCTCGCCAACTGGGCGCAATACATCGTGACCTTTCGCGGCGGCGCCGCGGATTTCATTGCCGGCGTGCACCCGCTCTACAAGGTGCATCTCGTCTTCGGCATGACGCTGTTCGTGCTGTTCCCGTTCTCGCGCCTGGTTCACGTCTGGAGCGGCTTTGCCGCGATCGCCTATGTGACGCGTGCCTACCAGATCGTGCGCAGCAGAAGCTGACGCTGACATGATCACGGTTGCAGCGGCTTTATGCACAAACGCAACCGGCTTTACGTGACGATCGGGCTGATCTACGGCCTGGGCGCGCACATGCTGCCGCGCTTTACCGGCAGTCCGATTCGGGTCGGCGTCTGGCCGCGCGTGCAGTATGCGTGCCTCAATTTGGGTATCATGCTTTTCATCGGCGGGCATGGGCTGCTTGTCCGCTGGGCGATGATCACCGGCGGGGTTCTGATGTGGCTGTCATTGCTGGTTTTCACGCTGCGCGTGTGGCCGGTGCTGTGGCGGCAGGATGCGGGCGGGCGGCAAACCGGCGAGGCGGCCGCCGCCAGGCAGTAAGGCCGGAAACGAATTGCGGAAACGGAGCGGCAACATCATGATCATGACCATTACCATCAACGGCACCGTCATCTCCGAACAGGCGATTGACGAAGAGGCAAAATTCGACGCCGCGGCTTCGCCGCTGGTGCGGTAAAACAGCGATGGATGGCTGGATTACTGCGCGCGTGCTGCACGTGCTGGGAGTGGTGTTATGGATCGGTGGCGTGGCGATGGTGACCACCGTGCTGTTGCCGGCGGTACGCCGCCTCAAGGCGCCGGCAGAGCGCGTCGCGTTTTTCGAGAGTATGGAACGCGGATTTGCGGCGCAGTCGCGCATCACCACCCTGATCACGGGCGTCAGCGGTTTTTACCTCGTCCACCGCTTTGGCCTGTGGGAGCGTTTCGCGCGGGTCGAGTACTGGTGGATGCGTGCGATGGTCGCAGTGTGGGCGTTGTTTACGCTGGCGCTGTTTGTGCTCGAGCCGTTATTTCTGCATCGCTGGTTCATCAGGCGCGCGCAGCGTGCGCCGGAATCGACGTTCCTGCTGGTGACGCGACTTCACTGGGTGCTGCTCATATTGAGTCTAGTAACGGTGGCCGGCGCGGTAGCGGGAAGTCACGGCTATTTGTTTGGTCCTGCGCGATGATTGATTATCCGGTACTCAAAACCGTTCATGTGAGCTGTGTGGCGGCGAGCTACGCGCTTTTTTTTACGCGTGGTGTGTGGATGATACAGGAATCGGCACTGCGGCAGCGGCGCTGGGTGAAAATCGTGCCGCACATCATTGATACCATGCTGCTTTTGAGCGCGATCGGGCTGGCGGCAATGATCCGGCAATATCCGTTCGTCAATGCCTGGCTGACGGCAAAAGTACTGGGGCTCGTTCTCTACATCGGTCTTGGCATGGTCGCGTTGAAGCGCGGCAGGACGCGCCGGACATGCGTCGTGGCATGGATTGCCGCACAGGCTGTGTTTTTTTACATCGTCGCCGTTGCGCTGACGCGCAACCCGTTGCCGTGGTCGGGTTGAGCGCAATAAATTCCCCTCCTACCCTCACCCCCGGACCCCTCTCCCGCTTGAGCGGAAGAGGGGAGGTTCGACCCTTTTCTCTCCTTTTGGGAGAGAGACCGGGAGAGAAGGTTGAGGGGCGGCGCAAGACGCCGGGCACCAGGAGGGTGTGCTTGCCCGGCGGGTTGGGGCGCCAAAACCTGTTATAGTCAGCAGCAATATCCAATGCCGCATCAATGGAAAGCGGGCATCCTGCCGGTCAGGAAATAATCGATCAACTCGGCCACCGGCCGGATGAATTTTCCGAACGGCAGACTTTCCGAACCCCTGAAGAACAATCCCTTCTTGACGTCGCCTTTGAGCGCGAATGCGAGCCGAGTATCGATGCAGAACTGGCCGATGCTGGCGATGCCGTCGCGCAAACCGCACAGACTGAGGCAGTTCAATCCCGGGACGCAGCGTCGCGGATCAGCTTTGGCGTTGGACTGCAGCGCTTTTTCGCGCCGCAGGTAGTTTTTCAGCCACGGGGTCAGCACCGCCCGTGCCGGCAGGCCGGCAACGCTCATGAAGGTGACAATGTCCTCAGGCTTTGCTTCCGCCAGCACCTGCTTGAAGTTCTGATGCGCGTCGCCTTCTTCGGTCACGGCAAACGGGGTGCCGATCTGAACTGCCGACGCACCCAGTTCAAGCAGCACGCGCACCTTTTCATGACTGTTGATGCCGCCGGCGGGAATCAGCGGAATGCGTTCACGCTCGATGTTCAGTTCCTGGAACAGCTTGAAAATGCCCGCCAGCACCGGCTCGAAGTCGAAGCGCGGATCGTTGATTTCTTCGGGGCGCGTGGCGCCGAGGTGACCGCCGGCGTAACGCGGGTGTTCGATGACGAGGGCGTCCGGCAGGCGGTTTTTGCGCAGCCATTTCTTGAGCACGATGGCGGTGCCGCGCACATCCGACAGGATCGGTATCAGCGCCACGTCTGGAAATTCCCTGGTGAGTTCCGGAAGGTCGAGCGGCAAGCCGGCGCCCGTCACGATGGCGTGCGCCCCGCTTTCGCACGACTGACGCACGTGTGCCGCGTATGCGGCGACCGCTTTCATGACGTTGACCGCGATCGCGCCATGGCCCGCGGCAATGTCCAGTGCCATCCGGATTTCCCGGTCGAGCGCTACCAGATTGATCCGGTCGAGTTCGTCCTGGTCATGGCAATCCTTTGTCCGTTCAAGCAGGTCGGGATGGTGGTGACGCAGATCGACGCTGGAAATCGTGCCCAGCGCACCCAGCCGGGCGACATTGCCCGCCAGCCGGTGCGCTGAAATTCCGACGCCCATGCCGCCCTGCACGATGGGCAGCAGCGGGCGGCTTTTCAGCGTCCAAAGAGGAGAATCTGGTACAGACATTGCTCGTGTCAGAATAGGCTCCCAAAAATGCCGCAACCGGTGCGGCCGAAAGTGGATTATGCGTTGGCTGAGGGGGGAAATGTTTGATATGAATCAAACTATCGAGACTGACCGATGGCTGACAAGCGCGCCGGGCGCCGTGAAAGGGGGGCGGCAACCGACGGCGTAATCCTGGCGGCCTGGTTTAAGCCGGCCGGCAGGCCAGGTTCCCGGTTTCATGGGCCGGTGGGCTTGCCAACTCGTGATTCAGTGCCAGCGCGGCCGTGAACACAGCCAGTGCACCGGCCTGGTGAGCTGCTGCGAAGAAAACCGGGACTGCCATTAGCAACGTGCTGATTCCGAGCGCGATTTGTACAGCAAGTGCGAACAAGAGCAGGTGGCACAGCAATGGCGCGCGCGATGGCAGCCCGATTCGCAGCGTCCTGTACCAGAACCACGGTACGAGAATGGCCAGCAGCCACGCGATCAGCCGGTGATTGAACTGGACGGTGGCCATGTTGCCGAAAAAGTTTTCGTACCAGGGATCGAGCATGAACAACTCCGGCGGGATCACGTGGCCGTTCATGAGCGGAAACGTATTGTAGGCGAGGCCGGCGCGGATGCCGGCGACAAAAGCGCCTGATACCACCATTATGGAGATCAAAGCCGTCAGCCACCAGGCAAAGCCACGATACCGGCGTAGCTGGTCCTCGTGGTGCTGCGCACGCGCGGGAAACAGCAGGTCTAGCGCGACCCACAGCATCGCGCCGTAGATCAGGAAGGCGAGCGCAAGGTGCGCGGCGAGACGATGCTGGCTCACGCGCGGGTCGGCGACGAGTCCGCTTTTCACCATATACCAGCCCATGGCTCCTTGTAGTGCGCCCAGCACGAAGATGCCGGCAAGTTTGAGCGCCAGCGATTTTTCCAGCCTGCGACGAACGAGAAAGTAGAGGAAGGGCAGAAAAAAGACGAGACCGATCGCGCGACCGAGCAAGCGGTGAAAGTATTCCAGCCAGAAAATGCCCTGGAACTCCTCAAGAGTCATGCCGAAGTTGACCTTCAGGTACTCGGGCGTCTGCTGGTACTTGTGGAACATCTCAAGCCAGTCCTGATGCGTGAGTGGCGGAATAGTGCCGACCAGAGGTTGCCACTCGACTATGGAAAGTCCGGAACGGGTAAGTCGTGTCACCCCGCCCAGAACGACCATCGCAAATATCAGCGCACAGCATGCCAGAAGCCAGGCCGCTACCGATTTGCGCGATACGCCGTGTGCCTGGCCGGACCGCAGATTGTCGATTATTTCCATGTGTATCGTTTTGCGAAGAATGATGTCCGGATTGTCTATGCGATACATGATCGAAAAACTTGATGTGCATCAAGTTTTTCCGCGTGTGGCGCCATGGTTGTCCCGCTTGTCCTTGTTTTCAGTGAAAGCTTGATTTGTATCAATCAGATTTTTCCGGCACGTGAATTAGATTCTGACGTACGCCGCGTGTCGCGCGACGTGTAACTTGATAAGCCGGAACGCATTTGAGGAGGAGTTGCCATGGCTGACGTTACCCGAAATTCCAGTGATTTGCCCGATGAAGATGAGGCGGGCGTGCCGATCATGCAGCAAGTCCTCGACAACCCGTTCCTGCTGCTGTTTCTCGGTATCGCGCTGCCGACGGTGCTTTATATCGTCTGGGGCGTGATGGAGATCGTGGGCATTCCGGTCGGGAAGTAAGCCGATCACGCAGTCCTTCAAAACCGGGGAGAATCTCGCATGAGCGCCATTCAGTCGCCCCCCAGCCGGGTATGGTGGAAGCAGCCCCTTGACCGCCTCGAGGGGACGTGGATTATCTTGTCGTTGATCTGGTGCCTGACCATGTTCTTCATGATGCCGTACTGGCACGTGTTCGGAAAACAGAACCTCGCCAACGAATCATACCGCACGACACCGGAGGCCTATGCCAGGAAGGCCCAGGAGATGGTGGACAAATTCACGGTGCGCAAGGAGACCGAGCAGCAGATTCCTGTGGTGCGTCCGCCGGAAGGGTCGGATGTCTATCTGATTGCGAGGTTGTGGCAGTGGTGGCCCCTGCTCGAACTGGAGGAGGGGAAAAGCTACCGCCTGCACCTGATGTCGATGGACTGGCTGCACGGATTCTCGCTGCAGCCGGAGAACATCAACGTTCAGGTGCATCCGGGCTACGACCACGTGCTGACCGTCACGCCGAACCGGGCCGGCACCTACTCGATCATCTGCAACGAGTATTGCGGCATCAATCACCATACGATGAGCAGCAAGCTCTACGTCGTGAAGAAATAGGGGGATAACGATGGCACTCAACCGGATGTTTCGAACCTGTCCGACGACCGGACTGAAGTTTCATGAGCCGGCCGAGGCCCTGATGAAGGCCAACGCGGTCGCTGCGGTCGTTTCGTTGCTGGTGGGTGGCGTCCTGGCGCTGCTGGTGCTGCTCACGCGCTGGCCGGCGGTGCATCTGCTGCCGGCCGACTGGTTCTACCTGGTGCTGACCGGCCACGGTGTGGACATGCTGGTGTTCTGGATCATCTTCTTCGAGATGGCGGTCCTGTATTTCTGCTCGTCGACATTGCTCAACTGCCGGCTGGCGACGCCAAAGATGGCGTGGGCCGGCTTCGGGCTGATGGTGATCGGGGCGCTGATGAACAACTTCGCGGTGTTCAAGGGCGATTCCAGCGTGATGTTCACGTCCTATGCGCCGATGGGGGCGCACCCGACGTTCTATCTCGGCCTGATCCTGTTTGCGGTCGGGGCGCTGATCGGCTGCTTCGTGTTCCTCGGCACGCTGGTTGTCGGCAAGGCGGAAGGCACCTACAACGGGTCGATCCCGCTGGTGACGTTCGGGGCGCTCACCGCCTGCATCATCGCGGTATTTACGATCGCGGCGGGAGCCATCATCCTGATCCCGACTTTCCTGTGGTCCATCGGCCTGGTCGATCATATCGATTCGCTGATGTACCGCACCGTGTTTTGGGCGTTCGGTCATTCCTCCCAGCAGATCAACGTCTCGGCCCACGTCGCCGTGTGGTACGCAATCGCGGCCATCGTATTCGGCGCCAAACCCCTGTCCGAGAAGGTGAGCCGCTTCGCGTTCTTCCTTTACATCCTGTTCCTGCAGCTTGCCTCGGCGCACCATCTGCTGGCGGATCCCGGCCTGACCTCGAACTGGAAGATATTCAATACGAGTTACGCCATGTATCTTGCCGTGCTGGCGAGCATGGTGCACGGCTTGACCGTGCCCGGCGCGATCGAGGTGGCGCAGCGCGAGAAGGGGTTCACGAAGGGCCTGTTCGAGTGGCTCCGGAAGGCGCCCTGGGGCAATCCGGTTTTTTCCGGAATGTTCATGTCTCTGATCGGGTTCGGTTTCCTCGGCGGCATCTCCGGGGTGGTGCTGGGCACCGAGCAGCTGAACCTGATCATGCATAACACGCTCTACGTGCCCGGTCATTTCCACGCCACCGTGGTGGTCGGCACGACGCTCGCGTTCATGTCGCTCACGTATTTCCTGATCCCGGTTCTGTTCCGGAGAGAGCTGATGTTCCCCAGGCTCGCTCAATGGCAACCCTACTTGTTTGGTCTCGGCATGTCGGCGTTCGCGCTGTTCATGATGGGCGCGGGAACGCTGGGCGTGCCGCGCCGCCACTGGGACATGACGATGGCAGGCAACCTCATGCCCCACGAATGGCCGGGTACCGCCTATCTGATGGTCGGTCTGTTCGCGATCAGCGGGCTGGTGGCGGTGGTCGGCGGCGCGGCATATCTGCTGATTACGGTGGGATCGGTCTTCTTCGGCAAGTGCATCGAAACTCCGGGCTACCAGCGCGTGCGTATCGCAGAGGGCCGCGCGGCGCCGGCGCCAGCGCAACCGGTCGCCGCGGCGATGACCGGCCACGGCAACGCGGGCGTTGGCGGGATGGTGGCGCCGGGAACGTTCACGCTGGCGATGGTGCTGCTCGTGTCCTTCGTTCTCTACTACTTTGTCAACTGGAAATACCTGTCGCAGGTCTGGCCGTTGCGGTGACAAGGAGGGACGAGGACGCAATGAGGGGCATGCGCAGCTCCCCCGACAGGAGGGCTCATGGTCAGCGGCGTAAAACAGTGGCTTAACCTGTTCAAGTTGCGCATCGGTGTGGTGATCGCGATTACCGCCCTGGCCGGCATTGCAGTGACCCCCGGACGCGTATTGAAGTCGTGGGAAATCGCCGTGCTCGGGCTTGCTGTTCTGATCGCTTCGGCGGCGGCGGGTGCGTTCAACCAGTATTACGAGATTGATCTCGACCGGTGCATGACGCGCACCCGCCGGCGGCCATTCGTCACCGGCGCGCTGCACGCCGGCCGCGGCTGGCTTGCGCTCATTGTGCTGATGCTGGCGCTGGCGGTGGCGGCCGCGGCGCTGGCGATCAATCCGGCGGCTGCGCTCTACGTATTCCTGGGCGCATTTTTCTACGCCATTGTCTATACCGTGTGGCTGAAGCGCCGTACCTGGCTCAATATCGTCGTCGGCGGACTGGCCGGCAGCTTTGCCGTGCTCGCCGGCTCGGCGGCGGTGACGCCGGACCTGGGCGCGGTTGCGCTGCTTCTTGCCCTGGTGCTGTTTCTGTGGACGCCGTCGCACTTCTGGTGCCTGGCGATGGCCTATCGCGACGATTATGCGACCGCGGGTGTGCCGATGCTGCCGGTGCTGATCGGCAACGAGTACGCGGCACGCGTGGTTTTCGCCAACACCATCTTGCTCGTCACGGCGTCTCTGCTTCCCGCGCTGTTCGGCATGGGCCCGGTCTACGCGACCGGAGCCGCGGTCGGCGGCGCCTATTTCCTGGCATGCAACATCGCCCTGGTGCGCAACCCGACGCGCCCGGCGGCGCTGCAATGCTTTCACGCCTCGCTCGTCCAGCTCGCATTATTGCTGGCGGCAGCCATGGTTGATAGCGCCATAGTGGTATAACGGGGCCTTGCGATATGTTGTGGCGAACACTGTTG
>JAIESJ010000128.1 GCA_019746155.1 Burkholderiales bacterium | reverse complement strand
GTCGGCGTCGACGACACCTACGGCACGCAGCGTTTCACGTTCGGCGTGCCGCTGCTCGCGGACGGCATCGATTATCTGGTGGTGATGGTCGGCGCTTATGGCCTGGGAGAAGTCTTCATGCGCCTGGAGCAGGGCTTCAAGTCGGCACCGCTCGAGGCCGTGAACGAAATCAGGACGCGCCTGCCCCGGATGCGCGAAGTGCTTGCCACCAAGGGTACGTTTGCGCGCGGCAGCGTGACCGGCATCATCGTGGGGCTCGTTCCTGGCGCCGGCGCGACCGTCGCGTCTTTCCTGTCCTACGGCATCGAGAGCCAGTACGGAAAACGCCGGCAGCTGATGGGCACCGGCATCGCGGAAGGCATCATCGCGCCGCAGACCGCCGCCACCGCCTCGGTCGGCGGCGCCATCATCCCGCTGGTCACCATGGGCATCCCCGGCAGCGGCGCGACCGCGATCATTCTCGGCGCTTTCCTGCTGCATGGCCTGCAGCCGGGGCCGCAAGTGTTCGCCACCTCGAGCAACATCATCTACGCCATGTTCGCCTCGGTGTTCGTCGGCATCCTCGTCATGTGCGCCATCGGCTACTTTGCGACCAAATTCATGGTGCGGGTGCTCGAGTTTCCCGAGGTGGTCGTCTCGGCCTATGTCGTGATGTGCTGCATACTCGGGGCGTTTGCCGCGCGCAATAACCTCACCGACGTCTGGCTGCTGGTGATTTTCGGCGTGATCGGGTATCTGTTCGAGCGCTTCAGCTTCCCGGTGACGCCGCTGGTGCTGGGCGTGATTCTCGGCCCGCTCGCCGAATCCGCCTTCATGACCACCATGATCAGCTTCAGCAACGACTGGACCGTGTTCTTCAGCCGCCCGATCAGCGGTCCCATCATGGCGCTGGCGATTCTCACGCTGATCTATCCGGTGTTCCGGCACATGTGGCACCGCAGTAAAATACGCAAAGCACAGCAAGCATCGAACTGAAGGACGAATCATGGTTCACCCTGTGGATACCGCCCCTCTTGTGTCGTCTGCCGCACAGACCGTCCGTGAACTGATCCGGCGTGCGCGCGCTGCTCAGAAAGTCTACGCGCGCTACACCCAGCAGCGGCTCGACGAAGTCGTGACCGCCGCCGGCTGGGCCATCATGAATCCGGAACACAACCGGACGCTTGCCGAACTCGCGGTCAGGGACACCGGGTTGGGCAACGTCGCCGACAAGATCGTGAAGAACCACCGCAAGACGCTCGGGCTGCTGCGCGATCTCAAAGGCGCGGTCTCGACCGGCGTCATCGCCGAATATCCCGACAAAGGCATCACCGAAATCGCGCGTCCGGTCGGCGTGGTGGCAGCGGTGGTGCCCTCGACCAATCCAGGCGCAACACCCGCCAACAACATCATCAACGCACTCAAGTGCGGCAACGCGATCATCCTGTCGCCCTCGCCCAAGGGCTATTCGACCTCGGCCCTGCTGCTCGAATACATCCATGCCGAACTGCAGCGCGTCGGCGCACCGCCGGACCTGGTGCAGATGCTGCCGCATCCGGTGACGAAGGAATTATCCACCGAACTGATGAAGCAGGCCGATCTGGTGGTCGTCACCGGTTCGCAGAACAACGTGCGCGCCGGCTACTCCAGCGGCACGCCGGCGCTCGGCGTCGGTGCCGGCAACGTGGCGGTGATCGTTGACGATTCCGCCGACTGCGCCGACGCCGCGGGCAAGATCATGCGTTCCAAGATTTTCGACAACGCGACCAGTTGCTCTTCGGAAAACAGCGTCATCATCCACGCCAAAGTCTACGACGCCATGCTTGCCGCACTGGTGAAAGAAGGCGGCGCCCTGCTCACCCTTGCGGAAAAAGCGACGCTGCAACAGGCGATGTTTCCCGGCGGCAAACTCTCACCCGCCATCACCGCGCAAGCGGTGTCCCGGATCTGCGCCGTGGCGGGACTGACACGCCCCGAACTCGTCAACGCCAAATGCCTGATGGTCGAAGAAACCGGCACCGGTAGGGACTATCCGTTCTCGGGCGAAAAGCTGTCGCCGGTACTGACGGTCTACCGCGCCAGGGACTTCGACCACGCTTTCGACATCATGCGCGGCATCTACGATTACATGGGCGACGGCCATTCGTGCGGCATCTATACCGAGGACGAATCGCATATCCAGCGTCTGGCGCACGAGATGACGGTGTGCCGCGTGATCGTCAAGCAGGCGCATGCCATCGCCAACGGCGGCAGTTTCGACAACGGCCTGCCGTTCTCGCTATCGATGGGCTGCGGCACCTGGGGCCGCAACAGTTTTTCCGACAACCTCAACTACCGGCACTTCATGAACATCACGCGCATTGTCCGCACCATCCCGCCGCGCGAGCCGACGCTGGAAGATATCTTCGGCGCCTATCGTAGCAAATACAAAATCTGAAAGCATGAACGCGAAGGACGCAAAGGTTCGCAAGTATCTCTTCGTTGTCGCCTTCTGCGCCCACACCCGCCGGTTGGAGCCGGTCGAGCATCAATTGCGGTTCTGATGGCGGTATCTCGAGCAGATTTCCTCTGCCAGCAGGTTTCTCACGCACTCTGGGAGTATCTGCCATCCGGCCTACCAGGCTATCGTGCCTAACGGCCTGTCGGATTTTGATGGTCCGACAGGCTGCTAAAAGCAAAACCGCCCCGCTTTTTCTGAATAACGTTTAATTCCACAGCCGTTTCACCTCGGTCGGCACGCGGGAACGACGTTTCGGCGGTTTTTTGATGACAGTTGCGCATTCTTTTCCAGGACGGTTTTGTTTAAGGAGCTTGTCGGATTCAAGTCCGACAAGCTCCTAGATTGTTGCTTTCCAACAAATTCCTTTCTATAATTGCGAATGTAAGGAAAAGGAGAGGCGCAATGATAACCGACGCAACGCTGACCAGCAAAGGCCAGACCACTATCCCCAAGGAAATACGGGATAGCCTGGGGATGAAACCCGGGGATCGGATGACCTTCACGCTGATGGCGGACGGCACCGTGATCATGCGGGTGAAAACCAAGAGCATTATGGAGCTTGCCGGCATTCTGCATAAGAAAGGCCGCAAAACCGTATCCACCGATAAAATGTCGCCCTGATGCTGGGGATCGATACGAACGTTCTCGTGCGTTTCCTGGTACGGGATGACGAGGCTCAGTTCGAAAAAGCCCGCAGGTTGATCAAACGCGAGGTCGGGGCCGGGGGAAACGTGTTCGTGAACCTGTTGGTCCTCCTGGAAACCGAATGGGTGCTGCGAAGCCGATATTTCCTGCGGAAAACTGAAATCATCGAAGCGATTTCCGGACTACTCGATGCCACGGAAGTCCAGTTCGAGCACGAGCCGGCCATCGAGGAGGCCCTGTTCATCTGGAAGGATGGCGCCGCCGAGTTTGCAGATTGCCTCATCGGCGCCCACAACCGCAGACTAAGATGCCGGGCCACGGCGACGTTCGATGCGAAGGCGGTCAGGCTGCCCGGTTTCGTGGCCTTGTGACACGTTATGGTTTTACTTCTCGAACCTTTGCGTCCTTCGCGTTCATGCTTTTTTTGCTTTCAAGTAAATGCGAACTATCCGACACTACGTTGACCTGCGTGCAGTCGAGCAGCCCGAGGTGCCTTACCTCATCGCGCCCGAAACCGGGAAAACGCTGACCTACGGCCGGCTGCAGCGCAGTTCGCGCGATCTCGGCCGCTTCCTGCTGCAGCTGGGACTCAACAAGGGCGACAAGGTCGCGCTGATGCTGCACAACGGCTATCAGACGGGGCAGCTGCTGATCGGCGTGATGTACGCCGGCTTCATGGTCGCGCCGCTCAATCTGCTGTCGCAGCCCTCGCAACTGACCTACGTCCTGGATCATTCCGACACCCGGGTCGTCTTCACTAGCAGCGAATTCACTGAACGCCTGACCGCGGCGATTGCCGGCGTCAAGCGCGAAATCACGGTGATCGTGATCGATCCCGATGCAACCGAGTTGTTCGACGCTGCCGCGCTGCCGGATGTCGAGTTGCCGGACGTCGGCGAGGAAGACGATGCGCTGCTCATGTACACCTCGGGCACGACCGGCAAGCCCAAAGGCTGCATGCTCACCCACAAAAGCGTGTGCGCCGGCGGCGAATTCACCAGCCAGGCGCATCACCTCACGGCGCAGGACCGCGTGCTGTGCGCGCTGCCGCTCTATCACATCAACGGCCAGATCGTAACCGCGGTGGCGCCGCTGGTGCACGGCGGCAGCGTGGTGATGCCGCACCGCTTCAGCGTGAGCAACTACTGGGAACTGGTGGCGCAATATCAGTGCACCTGGATCAACGTCGTGCCGACCATCATCGCCTATCTGCTCAACGCGCCCGATCCGCGCGAAGCAAAGCTCGATATCTCGCGCGTGAAGTTCTGCCGCTCGGCTTCCGCCCCGCTGCCGCCGGAACTGCACCGCGCCTTCGAGGAAAAATTCGGCATCAGCGTGATCGAAACCTTCGGCATGACCGAGACCAACGCACCGTGCTTCACCAATCCCTATGACCCGCAGAAACGCAAGATCGGCAGCCCCGGGCAAGCTTTCGGCAATGAGGCAAAAATCATAGCCCCCGAAACCGGCGCGACCCAACCGCCCGGCGTGCCGGGCGAGATCATGGTACGCGGCGACAATGTGATGAAAGGTTATTACAAGGACGCGGAAAACACCGCCCGGACGCTAGAGCCCGACGGCTGGATGCACACCGGCGACTTGGGCTACATGGACGAAGACGGATTCGTGTTCGTCACCGGCCGCATCAAGGAGCTCATCATCAAGGGCGGCGAAAACATCGCGCCGCGTGAAATCGACGAAGCACTGCTCAGGCACCCCGCGGTGCTGGAAGCCGCGGCCGTCGGCATCCCCGACCAGAATTACGGCCAGGAAATCATGGCCTGCGTGGTGCTCAAGCCCGGCCATGAGTGCAGCATAGCCGAACTCACCGAGTTCTCGCAGCGCGAACTCGGCAAGTACAAGACGCCCAAGGTCATCAGGTTCGTCAGCGATCTGCCCAAAGGCCCCTCGGGCAAGGTGCAGCGGTTGAAGCTCCTCGATATCTAACCTTCTTCGGAATCGCTTTGGCGTGCGCGGCGGCACAGGAGAAGTTGCAGGATTCGGCATCATCGCGGCGAACGGAATTTAGAATACTGTTTCAATTCATAAGGTTACAAAAGATAGACCGCAGGGGAAAACCCGCGGAGTGCTGCCAGTCCATGCTTGACGGTATACGCTGCCTGGAATAGAGTCCCACGCGTTTGAACTTGTCACTATCAACATGAGTCTCATCCAGCGCACCGTTTATTTAATCCGCGATGATTAAAACCTCGATCCCGCGACGTCTAAGTGCTCTTCTGCTGTTTGCCGCGCTCACGCTGCTGCAGGTTCAGGTTGCGCTCGCCGATTGCCTGACCAGCAACAATGCCGCGCCGGAGGCGGCCATGGCTTGCTGTCAACCGGACAGCGGGTTCACCGGCGAAACTGAGTTGGACCGCGCCACGCTCGCAAAACTATGCGAACGTTTTTGCGCCAGCCCTTCTGCACTAAAATCCAGAAACGACAACTACGCTGCGCCACACAACACACCAGAGTGGCGATCGGCTCGGCCTGTCGTGATCTATGCGTCAGCGCAATCCACCCTGGTCTCAGGGTGGTTCCTTAACGACCCGCCCGTTACCCATCAGCTCATCTATCACCTCCAGCGGTTGCTGATTTAGACCACTTCGCCCTGGGCGGCGGGCCGGAAGGACTGGGTCCACTGCCTCTATTCGCTTTTTGCCGCACTGAACGTGACAGAAGCACCGCGTTGAGCGTCGGCAATATCCGTCAACAGTCAATACCGCAAGGCCGCGGGTCCCTTCGCCGCCCCGGCATGGAGAGCCTGGAATGAGGTTTCATGATTATTCAGCAACGTTCTCGCGTTCGAGACGGCTCCTGTTTCGGGCCGGCGTCGCCGGGGCACCGGTGATTATCGCGCTGGCGCTTGCAGCGTGCAGCGATACGCCCGCTCCGGGTGACGACCCGCGAGCCGATCCCCGCAATGCCGATGTGGTAAGGCGGGGAGCGGAGGTTTACGCGCAGAACTGCGCCGCCTGCCATGGCGCGAAACTCGAAGGACAGCCCAACTGGCGGACGCGGCTCGCGAACGGACGGCTGCCTGCCCCGCCGCACGACGACACCGGACATACCTGGCATCATCCGGATCATGTTCTCTTCGGGATTATCAAGAACGGACTCGTGCCGCCTTACGCCCCGAAGAACTACGAGAGCGACATGCCGGCGTTCAGCGGCAAGCTCTCGGACGACGAAATCTGGGCGGTACTCGCCTACATCAAGAGCCGCTGGTCCCGCGAAGTGCTCCCCGTCCGCGCGGAAATGCTGCGCAATACGGCGTCCCGATGATGCGCACTGCAGAAACCACCCGATCGCGCGAGGCGTCATCGTGAAGCTGCCGAGAAACATGCTGTATACGGCTGCCGCAGTGGCATTAGCACTCGGTATTTTTGCTGCGGCTGCGATACTGCGCCCGACCGGGGGCACGCGGCACGAAAAATTCGAGGCCGTTGACGTCACCGGCGCAAACTGGGGCAAGGGCTTCGAACTGACGGACCACAATGGAAAGCGGCGGACGCTCAAGGATTTCCACGGCAAGGTGGTGCTTTTGTACTTCGGTTACATCAACTGCCCCGACATGTGTCCCATCATAATGGCCAAGCTGGGTGCTGCAGTCAGGCAGCTGGGAGATGCCGGCAATGCCGTGCAGGGACTGTTTGTCACAGTGGATCCGAAGCGCGACACGCCCCAGGTTCTCGCCCAGTACGTGCCGTCGTTCCATCCTTCGTTTCTCGGATTGTACGGGGACGAGCAAACGCTCGACCGGACCACGAAGGAATTCAAGGTCTATTCCAAAGCCCAGGCCCCCGGCTCGTCCGGTTTCTATACGGTCGATCACTCCTCGCAGGTCTTTGTCTTTGACGGGGGTGGACGGTTACGCCTGTTCATCAGGCCGGAGGCGACGCCCGAGTCAATCGCGCGGGACATCCGCATCCTGCTGAAGGAAACGAATTAAGGTATGCCCATACGAGACGCCCTCTCCAAACTAGATAGATAGAAACTCGAAATGGCGAAAGGAGTAGCTCATGGAAACAACAGACGTTAGACGGCCGGTCGCACAGATCGGGCAGGAAGCCGGTCGGAACGCCATGCCGCTTCGGCGGCGCAATATGCTTTTATTGCTTTCCGCGGCGATCGTGCTGACGCTTGCCGGCCCGGCTCTCGGCGATGGGGATGCGAAACGCGGCGCGCGCGTGTTTCAAGCCCGTGCCGATCTGATTTCCTTCTTAACAGTTCATTCATTCGACAGGAGTGTCAATGAGTGACGGGATTTTCGCCAACCGCTCCGAACCGCCGCGCACGGGCTCGCGGCTTGCGGCACTGGTGCCGCTTGCCGTGTTTCTGGTGGTGGGCGTTTTCCTCGCGATCGGCCTCACTCTGAATCCCCGCGAGGTGCCGTCGCCGCTGATCGGCAAACCGGTGCCGGAATTCAGCTTGCCCCCGGTCAAAGGCCGCACATTGGGGCTTTCCAGCGCCGATCTCAAGGGCGAGGTGTCGCTGGTCAACGTCTTCGCGTCCTGGTGCGTGGCCTGCCGCGCCGAGCATCCACTGCTGATGGACTTGAAGCAAAAGGGCGTGGTTCCGATCCACGGACTCGATTACAAGGACCGGCCCGAAGATGCCGAGAAATGGTTGGACGAGCTGGGAGACCCGTATACGCGGACCGGCGCCGATATCAATGGCCGGGTGGCGATTGACTGGGGCGTCTACGGCGTGCCGGAGACTTTCGTCATCGACCGCGAGGGGCGTATCGCATACAAACAAATAGGCCCGTTGAATCCTGAAGTGCTTGAAAAAACGATCCTGCCGCTGATCAGGAAATTGCGCCAATGACTTCCGGCCTTCCAGAAAAAGAGTTGTCCGCACGTGCTCCGGTCCGAAACAGGGCGAGGGTTTTGCTTGCGATAACGGGGATTGCGGTGCTCACTGCTGCGCTCGTGATGGCGTACCGCGAGAGTACGCGCACCACCGCGCCCGCGCGCGATGCCGCCAGCGCCAGCGGCAACAAGATGGGTTTCGCATTCAATATCTATCCGCAGCCGCGCGCTTTGCCGAATGTCCGATTCGCCGACGGGAACGGGCGGGCCATGACGCTGCAAGACTTTCGCGGCAAGTTCGTGCTGCTCAACATCTGGGCGACGTGGTGCCCTCCATGCCGCAAGGAAATGCCGACTCTTGACCGTCTGCAAGCCAAACTTGGCGGTCCGGACTTCGAAGTCGTGGCCCTTTCCATAGACCAGGGGCAGCAGAGTCTTTACCTCGTTCAGGAATTCTACTTACAGTCCGGTGTCAAATCCCTCGGAATCTATATGGACTCGAGCGGCGACGCTTCTCGATACTTGGAAGTAACAGGATTGCCGACCACCCTTCTCATCGACCGGGAAGGGCGGGAAATCGGCAGAAAAATCGGTCCCGCCGAATGGGACAGCCCGGAGACCATCAAGGTGATCCAAGGCCATTTGGACGCACCTGTGACGCGGCAAACTGGCAAGCGCTGATGGTGGAAAAAAGCAGATCGAATCCAACAAATCCCGCTAAGCATGGCTGGCGCTTAGGGTCTGGAGCGATTTTGGATGCCAGCCGCTAAACCATTGAAAGGAGAAATTATGTTTAAAAGCGTTAAACGTGTTGCCATCGCTGTGGCCGTAGTTGGCGGTGTCGCTATGGCTGCTGCCGTCTACGCCCACGACACCGGGAACCGTATGGGGTCCGGGGGGAATACGATGGAACCCGGCATGATGCAGGACGGCGGAATGGCCGGAATGAGGGAGATGATGTCCATGATGGCCAAAATGGGGCCGATGATGGACACCTGCACCCGCATGATGAAGGACACGGGGTCTGCGCCGTCCGGCGACCACGGTCCGGCAGGCAAAACGCCGGGAAGCAAGGACTGACCCGCTGCCTTGGCCGCAGCGGGCGAGTCCGCCCCGCTGCGGCCAAGGGGTGGCCAAAACGAATACGGCAATGAAAACTTCAGAGGCAACAAAGATTCCGGTAGCGAAGCAGCAAGCACACGTATGTCCAGTAAAACCGGTCCCATCATAGTACGGGCCGAAGCAACAGAAACGGATGATCTTCGATGAGCGACGTATCCGGTGTTGGCGCATTGACGGCCTTTGCGGCGGGAATCGTTTCCTTTCTCTCGCCCTGCGTGCTGCCGCTGGTCCCCGGCTATCTCTCCTATGTGGCGGGCCACTCGGCGAATGGCATCACCCAACCGGCAACCGCGCACGCAAGGCTTTCGGAGCTCGGCCTGAGCGCGCTTTTCGTCCTCGGATTTTCCACGGTGTTCATTGCCCTGGGGGCCAGTGCCACGGCTCTGGGACGGCTGCTCCTTGTTTACCGCTATGAGGCGAACATCGTCGGCGGCGCCCTCATCGCGCTGTTCGGGTTATTCATGACGGGACTGGTGAAACTCCCCTGGCTTGAGCGGGACCTGCGCTTTCACACACGGATCGCCGGCGGCCGCCCGCTGGGCGCATACGGTCTCGGTCTCGCGTTCGGAGCCGGCTGGACGCCGTGCATCGGACCGGTGCTGGGGGCGATTCTCACCGTCAGCGCCGTTTCTTCGAACACCGGAAGCGGCATCGTCTTGCTGTCGGCGTACGCGCTTGGGCTCGGTCTGCCGTTTCTGGCGTCGGCGTTCTTCACCGGCGGGCTTGTACGCCGCCTCAAGACGCTGCGTCGCGCGGGGCGGGCGCTCCAGATCGGCGCGGGTGTGATCATGATCATCATGGGAGTGGCCATCATGACCGGACAACTCTCAGCGTTCTCCTACTGGCTGCTCCAGGCCTTCCCCGTCCTGGCAAAAATCGGATAGGTTCCCTCGAGACATTCCATTTATTTTCGACAACCACTTGAAAAGGTCAAACATGTCACATAAAAAAAACAAACCATTCGGTTTAATCGTTTTGTCTTTAGGCGTTTGCCTGGCGTTACCGGCAAGTGCCGCCTCATCTGTCACCCTGACGCATGTCCACGGATTGTCATATAGCGCCGACGGCAAGCAGATCTTCGTGCCGAGCCACCACGGGATCGCGGTCTACAGCGGTGGAAAATGGAGTAAAGCAGCGGGCCCCGAGCACGATTACATGGGGTTTTCCTCGACCAAACAATTTTTCTACAGCAGCGGCCACCCGGCACCGGATTCGGGCCTCGTCAACCCGTTCGGCCTGATCAAGAGCGGCGACGGCGGCCGGACCTGGCAGAAGCTCGGGCTCGAGGGCGAAGCGGATTTCCATCTGCTGGCCACGAGCTACGGAACCAACGCGGTCTATGTATTCACCCACGCGCCAAACTCTCGCATGAGCAAGCCCGGCATCTATTCCACCGTCAATGACGGCTTCTCATGGAAGCGCGCGGAAGGCAAGGGGTTGGAAGGCTCCCCCCTGAATCTTGCCGTGCATCCCTCAAACAACCGGATCGTCGCCGCGGGAACAAAGACCGGCCTGTTTCTTTCAACCGATGGGGGCGACAACTTTAAGCGCCTGGCAAGTGGCGAGCAGATCCTTGCCGCGTTTTTCGATCTGGACGGCAAGCAGCTCTGGTTCAGCAGCTACGGCAGCAAACCGGCCCTGACCCGCCTGGACTGGAGCGGCGGCAAAAAGACCGTCATCGATCTCCCTCCCCTGACCCAGGATGCCGTGGCCTACATCGCCCAGAATCCCGCCAACCGGAACGAATACGCCGTCGCCACGTTTGAGCGCAACGTCTACCTGACCAAAGACCAGGGAAAAACATGGACCCAGATTGCCAACCAGGGGCAAACGCTGTGAACGCGGTGCGGATCACATGAAACGGAACTTGTTTATCCCTATGTCGCAGCCGCACAGAGCACCTGCGGTGGATTGAGTGATTGTCAAAAGGAGGATGACACGTGAAACGATTGAAGTGGTTGCGCACAACGGCAGGAACAATGCTCGCATTGCTTGCCGTTACCGGGCACGCCGATGAACAGGCGATTCGCAAAATGTTCCAGGCCAAGCTTCCAGACGCCAAGGTGCTCAGCATCCAGAAGCTGCCGTATGCCGGACTGTATGAGATCGCCGTGCAGCGCACGAACGGCCCGGCGGTCTACTACAGCGACGCGTCGGCACAAGCGCTGATTGTCGGCGCCCTGACCGAGACCTGGACCGATCGCAACCTGACCGATGAACAGCTGAGCAAATTATCGGCCATCGACTGGAACGGGCTGCCGTTCCGGTGGGCAGTCACCACCAAGCGCGGCAACGGGCGTCGTCAGATCGCAATTTTTTCGGACCCCAATTGCCCCTTCTGCCGGAAGTTCGAACAGGATCTCGCCGCGATCGATGACATTACGGTTCACATTTTCCTGTATCCGGTGATCAAGCCGGAATCGGTCCGCCAGACCAAATCCGTCTGGTGCTCGAAAGACAGAGCGAAGGCCTGGAACGACCTCATGCTGAAAGGCATAGAACCGACGGCACCCATCGATTGCGACAATCCGATTGAAGAGCTGGTCGCGCTCGGCCAGCGGCTCGGCGCAACCTCCACGCCGACCTGGTTTCTGCCGAACGGCGAAAAATATTTCGGCGCCTTGCCGATGAGCAAGGTGGTACCGCTGCTCGACGCGACCGCGCGCCGGCGTTAGCGCGGTGGTCCCATTAATGGCGAGGTCGATCACGCACCGTGACGTATCCGATTCCGAGGAGAAGCAATCCATGTTGACACGCAGACAGTTTCTTGGCGCAACGGCAGCAGCGCTGGCCGTGCCGCTGCCGGTCCGGCGCGCTTTCGCCGATGAACCCGACCTGGTGCTGCAACTCGCTGCCGAGCCGGGCAGCATTCCGCTGTGGAAAGGGCCGCAGACGCAAGTGCTGCGCTACGGCGCTGCGGTGTTGCGCGGCCGGGCGGATGCCGTCAAGCCTGCGGGCGGCGTTCTCGGGCCGACGCTGGAACTGAAACGCGGCGAACGGGTAAGAATCCATTTCCGCAACCGCTTGAGAAATCCCTCGATCATCCACTGGCACGGAATGCTCGTGCCTGACCAGGCCGACGGCCATCCCCGCTTCGCGGTAGGAGCGGGTGGCGAGTATGTCTACGAGTTTACCGTGCGCAATCCCGCCGGCACTTACCTGTATCATCCGCATCCCCACGGCATGACCGGCGCCCAGGTGTATTACGGTCTCGCGGGAGTGCTCATCGTGCGCGAACCGGACGAGCAGGCCCGCGGCCTGCCCGCCGATCATGAGCTTGCACTCGTGATACAGGACCGTCGCGTAGGCGCCGACAATCAGTTCGTCTTCCAGCGCACGATGATGGACCGCATGACGGGAGTGCTCGGGGACAGGGTGCTGGTGAACGGAATGCCCGATGCCGCCTTCAAGGTGTCCCCGCGGCCCTATCGCCTGCGGCTTGCCAATGTCTCGAATGCACGGATCTACAAGCTTGCCTGGTCGGACGGACGCCCGATGCGCGTGATCGCGACCGACAACGGCCTGCTCTCTTCCGCCGAAGGGCCGAAAGAGGTACCTTACGTGACACTCGCCCCGTTCGAGCGCGTCGAGCTGCTGGAAGATTTCGGCGAACGCCGCAGCGGGGCGGAAATCGCGCTCGTGAGCCGTGCATTCTCATCGATGTCCATGGCAGACATGATGGAAGGAATGATGGGCGGCGGCATGATGGGAAACATGATGGGAGGGCGCATGGGCGGCGGCATGATGGGTGCCGACCAGGGACAGGAGCTCCCGATTGCCCGCTTTATGGTCGGCTCAGGCACGCGCGTGCGCGGCGGACCGCTTGCGCTGCCGGACCCCGTCCCGCCACCGGAGCGTCCCGCCGCGGAACTGCATACCCAGATCTCCTTCCGGCACATGCGGGGATTTCTGAACGGCCGCACCTTCGATATGACCGGATTCGCCGACGACGAGCGGATGCCGCTCGGCCGGCCTGTGGCCTGGACGTTCACCAACGACGGACCGGGAATGGCGATGCCCCACCCCATGCATGTGCACGGCGTGCGGTTCCGCATCCTGGAGCGCCGTGGCGGCGAGGCGGCGGATGACCTGCGCGAAGGCATCGTCTCCGCGGGATTCAAGGACACCTTCATGATCATGCCGGGCGAGCGCATACGGCTGGCGTTCACGCCAACCGAGTCCGGTCTTTTCATGTACCACTGCCACAACCTGGAGCATGAGGACGGCGGCATGATGCGCAACTTCCACGTCGGCTGATGCATGCGATATGAGCTTCTACGATAAATGGATATTGCCGCGGCTGGTGGACGTCGCGATGCGGAACAAGGAGGCGACGCGTTACCGTTCGCAGATCGTGCCGCAAGCGCGCGGCACGGTTCTTGAAATCGGCGTCGGGTCGGGGCTTAACCTGCCTTTTTACGGCACCGGCGTTGAGCGGCTCTACGGACTCGATCCGTCGCAGGAATTGCTGGTGATGGCCAGGAAGAAAGCCCGCGCCATCGCGTTTCCCATCGACTTTCTCGCACATTCGGGCGAGGAGATTCCGCTGAACGACGGTTGCGTCGACACCGTGGTGACGACCTGGACCCTGTGCTCGATCCCCGATCCGGTGCAGGCATTGAAAGAAATGAGGCGGGTGCTCCAGCCCGGCGGAATGCTGCTTTTTGCAGAACACGGCCTTGCCCCCGAAGCGCGAGTCCAAAAGTGGCAACAGTGTCTCAACCCGCTGTGGGGCAGGTTCGCCGGGGGATGCAATCTGAACCGGAAAATGGATCAACTGATCCAGGCTGCAGGCTTCCGGATCGCGGAACTCGAAACGGAGTATGCGAAGGGACCACGACCGATGAGTTACATATATTCCGGCCGGGCTCAGCCGGCCGCCCCGCCATCATGACGGCAAAGAACGAAGCATCGGGTGCCGCGTCGTCGATGCGCTGGTATAGCGATCGCGCCACGTTATCGTTTATCGTGCTGCGCTACA
>JAIESJ010000058.1 GCA_019746155.1 Burkholderiales bacterium | reverse complement strand
GCCGTTGTTTTCGATCACGCCTGCGGCCTCGATGATTTCCTGCATGGTGGTGCCGTGCCGCACCACCTGGGTGACGGCGTCGAACGCGGCTTCCGCCGTCGCATGCAGCTCGCGGTAGAGCGGCGTGGGATCGGCGTCGACCGTGAACGTACGCAGCACCTGCCCCGGGTAGTCCCACCAGAAGGCGGAGAGTTCGCAGAACACGACGTCGCCTTTCTGCACTTTGCGCGGCGAGTGATGCTGCGGCGGCACAAAGATGTGCGGGTTTGTCATGGACGTGACACCGATGTAATGGATCATGGTCGTGCTGCCGTGCCTGACGTAGGCGCGTTCGACGATATCGCCCAGCTCACGCTCGGTAAGACCGGGACGCGTGCCGGCCAGCAGCGCGGCAAAGCCGGCGTCGCTGAACGCGGCACCGATCCGCAGCCAGTCGATTTCCTCCTCGGACTTGATCATGCGCAGCTTCACGTATTCCGCATCCAGCCCGACCATCTGGAAATGCTCCTCGAGCTGGCGATACTTGGATACGCCCAGCGGCCCCATGATGCCGACGCGTCTCGCGCCGCGGCGCTTCAGTTCCGCTATGGTCTTGGCAACGCCCTGGTGTTCACCCCAGCGCACATCGGTGGTGCCGGCGATCTTCCTGGCAAGCGGGAAGTGGTTGTACCACTCCATGTGCATGACCATCTTCTCGTCCGGCCTGAAGATCACATAGGCTTCGACCGTGCCGGGCCAGCCGGTGACCCATTGCGGTGCATTGCCACTGCGGTGATCGGTGACCAGCAGCAGGTGATCGACGCCGGCCTTGGCCATCACTTCGCCCAGCAGCTTGTGCCGCCGCGCGTACTCCGCGTCGGAAAAACGCGGATATTCCTGCTCCAGGATGGCCTTGAGATCCGGAGCGAGTTTAAGCGCCGTGTTCTTGTTCGCGTCGTTCATGATGTATACATTTCAAAATGTGTGTATCGGACCTGATTGTTTAGCGCCGTCCCTCGAAATACGGGTAGTTGTTGGTCACGCTCGCCGGCATTACCGGTTGCGCCGGGCGTACCCACGACGGATTGAGTTCGGCAAGTGAAGTCACGCCCATCAGTCCCAAGGTGGTACGGATTTCGATTTCGAGCAATTCCAGCATGCGCACGATCCCGGCCTCGCCCGCGGCGGCCAGCGCCCAGCCCTGGAGTTTGCCCAGCCCCACGGCGCGCGCGCCGAGCGCGACTGCCTTGACGACATCGGTGCCGCGCGTGATGCCACCATCCATCAGCACTTCAGCCCGCCCATCGACCGCCTCCACCACCTCGGGCAGCACTTCGATGCTGCCCTGCGCATGGTCGAGCTGGCGTCCGCCGTGGTTCGAGACATAGACGACGTCGGCACCGTGCTCCACCGCCAGACGCGCATCTTCCGCCGTGGCGATCCCCTTGAGGATCAGCGGCAACCCGGTGAGCTGCTTCATCCACACCACGTCATCCCACGTCAGGCTCGCCTGGTAGCGTGGGTCGCCCGAGCCCTCGCGCAGGATGAAGTTGTTGATGAGATCGCGCTCGCGGCGAGAATAGTAGGCGCGATCCGCCGTGACGCAGATGGCGCGATAGCCCGCCGCCCTGGCGCGCAAAAGAATGTCCTTGACCCAGGCGCGGTCGCTGCGCACATAGAGCTGAAACAGCATCGGCCTGCTGACCGCCTTCGCCACTGTTTCCAGGTCGGGCTTCGCCGCGGTGCTGATGAAGACTTCGGTGCCATAAGCGGCCGCTGCACGCGCCACCGCCACCGCACCCTGCGGGTCGGCAAGCTGCAGGAAATTGCCGACCGGCGCAATAAACACCGGAATCGGCAGCTTCACGCCGAGCAACGTGGCAGACGTATCCATGCTGGAGACATCTACCAGAACGCGCTGGCGCAGCGCGAGGCTGTCGAGCGCCTGACGGTTGCGCAGCAGCGTGGTTTCGGAATCGGAGCCGCCTGACAGGGTGTCCCACAGCGACTGCGACAGGTTGCGCCGTGCCGCAATGACGATTTCCTGTATCGTTCTGAAACCGGCGGCGAGTCCTTCGCGATGCACGCTGCGATCCAGATCGAGCATGTGCTTGCCGGTCTGCGCCGGCTTGCCGGCCGGCCTGGATGTCCTGGTTTTTGCCATTCCGCTTTCCTTTGTCAAAGATTGTCGGCCAGCCAGTCCGCAATCAGCGGCCGTGCCTTGTATTGAACGTTGTTGCACACGTGAACCCCTTCTTCGAACACCACCGTGGTCGTCGGGCCCCTGACCTCCTTCTCGATGCGATAGGCGTGTTCGGGCGGCGAGGCCTTGTCGCGGCCGCCGTAGACCTGCAGCAGCGGTACCTTGATGCGCCCGGCCGCACCCGCCAAGGTCGCCGCCTGCACCTCGGGCGCGTTTTCCCCGAAATATTGCCTGACCGAAGCCTGGGTCAGCGCCGGCGCACGGGCGTAAAGCCCGGCCGGCGTATACCAGCTGCTCACCAAGACCACGGCGCGCACGCGCTCATCAAAGGCTGCCGCACGCGACGATGTGCTCGCCCAATAATAGAAACTCATCGCGCGGACGTAAGCAGTCCCAGCCGTGAGGCGGTGCCCCGCGGCGGCGGCACGATCACCGATGGCCACATGCTCCTGCGCCGCGCGGCTCCATTCCTCGCACCACTGATCCCAGCGCCCGATGCGTTTCTTGAGTTGCTCCAGTTCCCACGGCGAAAACGATTCGCGACCTTAAAGTCCGACTCCCTTGAGCACATGCGCCGGATAACGCTCGCCGGCGCCGGCGCCGATGGCAAAAGTCTGATTCAGTTCCTCGAGTTCTTCTGCAGTCAGCCGCAATTCGGTTGCCGCGACGTTCTGCTCGAGATTGCGCACGTGATTGGTGCCCGGAATCGGCACGATGTATTCCCCCTGCGCGAGGATCCAGGCAAGCGCCACCTGCGCCGGGGTCGCGTTGTTGCGCGCGGCGATTGCTTCAAGCTTTCGCACCAGCTCGACGTTGCGCGCGAGATTTTCCGGCTGGAAACGCGGATGGCGTCGCCGCCGGTCATCGGGCAAAAGATCGTCAACGCCCTTGATTGCTCCGGTAAGAAGGCCGCGGCCGAGCGGGGCATAGGCGACGTAGCCGACGCCGAGTTCGCGGCACAGCGGCAGAATATCGCGCTCAACCTCGCGGAACCACAGCGAATATTCGGTCTGCAGCACCGTGATCGGATGCTCGCGGTGCGCGCGCTTGAGCGTGCGCGCGCCCGCCTCGCAGATGCCCAGGAAACGTACTTTGCCCTGTGAAACCAGTTGCGCCATCGCGCCTATGGTCTCCTCGATCGGCACGCCGGGATCGACGCGATGCAGATAATAAAGGTCGATCACTTCGACGCCGAGGCGCTTGAGGCTGGCCTCGCAGCACTCGAACACGTATTCCGGACGGCCATTGGTCCCCTTTCTGCCGTCGGGCAGATCGATATTGCCGAATTTGGTCGCGATCAGCGCCTGGTTGCGGTGTCCCTTCAGTGCGCGGCCGAGCAGCACTTCATGGCGGCCGCCCCAGTAGGCATCGGAGCTGTCGAAAAAATTGACGCCGAGCTCGAGTGCGCGCCGGATCGTGGCATTGAACTCCGCTTCCAGCGGATCACCGAACTGGATCGGCTGGCTGCCGCGCCCCAGGCCGATGGCCGACACCTGAGGGCCGTTGCGGCCCAGTCGACGGTACTTCATTTCAATCCCTCCTGGACCAGGGCAGATAGCGCCTGGTCAGCCAGTTCATCAGGACTTCGAAGCTCACCCCGGCCGCCACCAGCACGATCACGGCAACGAAGGCCTCGTTGTGCTTGAATGTCCGGGAGTTATAGAGGATGTAGTAGCCGAGCCCGGGAATGGAGACGAAAAACTCGGCCACGACTGCGCCGACCAGCGCCCGCCCGGCGGCAAGCCGGACACCCGCCAGCAGATAAGGCAGCGACGCGGGAAAAATGATGTCGAACAGGGTATGAAACGGCCGCGCGCGGAATGAATTTGCAACCTCGAGATACTCCAGCGGCACCGAACGCGCGCCGTCGCAGGCATTGATGGTAATCGAGAAGAATGCCGCGAACACCACTATCGCAAACCGCGCGTCGGCGTTATAGCCGAACCACAGCGTGACCAGCGGCAGGATCGCGACCATCGGCGTGGCGAACAGGCTGTTCACATAATAACGCAGGCCGCGCTCCATCATATTGATGCGCCCCATCGCAAATCCGACCAGGGTGCCGAGCACAAGCGACACCAGCAGACCCTTGGCTACCGCCCACAGGGTCGCGCCGGCGGCGGCAAGGAACTGCGGGTCGCCGATAACCGTCGTGAATATCCTGACGATACCGCTCGGACGCGCAACGTAGGAAGGAGCAAACGCGCGGACCGTCCCCTCCCACAGCAGCAGCAGTACGATGCCGGCCGTGCTTTTCAAAAAAAGCGGCGACTCGATCCAGTCACGCCATAGCGGCCTTGCCGCGGCAGGCCCGGTTTCCGGAAGCACCGGCGCCGTCATCGGTTATACCCCCGCCACGCTGCAAAACGGTTTTCGAGAAAGCGCCCCAGGTCCATCAGCCCGACCCCCAGCAGGACAATGATCAGGATCGCCGCCAGCATGCCGGCGGTATCGAAGTTCTGCGAACCCATCATGATCATCTGTCCCAGGCCGGACGGGCTCAGGAAAAACTCGGCAGCGACCATCCCGACCAGCCCGCGCGCGATCGCCTGCCGCACGCCGGTCATCATGAACGGCAAGGTATACGGGATCAGCACGTCGCACCACAGCCGCCATTCGTTCGAGCGAAATGAGTGTGCGACCTCGATCAGCTCCGGCCGGATGCTGCGCGCCCCTTCCACCGTGTTGTAGAGCACCGGGAACACCGCAAACAGGAATACCACCAGCACCTTGGGCGCGAACCCGAAACCCATCATCGACAGGATGAAGGGAATCAGCGCCACCATCGGCGTCGCATAAAGCATCATGATGTAGTTTTCGAGCGCGACGCGCAGCCAGCGCACCCGTGCCAGCAGCATGCCGACCGGAGCGCCCGTGACAATCGCCAGCGCAAGCCCGCTCAGATACAGCCGGAATGAATTTTCCGCCTGACGCAGCAGGACACCGCCGCGAGCAAATTCGGCGAGACTTTGCAAGGTCGCGGACAGCGGTGCCCAGAATGCCTCCGTCGTAAGATGACCGGCGACCTCCCACACCGCTGCGCCGGCGAGCAGGCTGACGATGACCGTGATATAACGCGTCCCGCGCGTTGGCGCACTCATTTCGACCCGGTAACGGCGTTACTTTTTCACCAGGGCGTAAGCATCGCGCCAGATGGCGGGATCGACAATGCGCTCGTAAGGCGCCGGCTGCCTGTCGCCCTTGATGTTGCCGACCGCCTTCTGCGCCTTGCCGACCGCCTCGATATTTTTCTGACCCAGGCCATCTTTCTCGTTCGGCCAGAACTCCATGTCGAGGTAGACTTTCAGCGCCTTCGTCGCGAAATCGGCGCTGCGGCCGGTGGGCGCCGCATGTTGCGCGACTTTCGCCGCATTGGCCGGATCACGCATGAAGCGCTGCGCGTCGATCAGCGCGGCCACCATGCGCACATAAGCATCGCGGTTCTGTGCCAGCTTGTCCTTGCGGGCAACCAGGATCAGGTAATGATCGACGGGGCGGGAATCCTTCTGCGTGACAATCGTCTTCAACGGTTTCCTGGTTTCGGCCTCGATCACCGGGACATCGTCGATGTGCAGCACGCCGAACTTGAGCTGGCCGGCAACCATCGCCGCGCCCACATTCGAGCTCAGCGCCACCTGCTGCACATCCTCGATTTTCATCTTGCAGCCGCCGATGAGCATGGTCTTGAGCGCGATTGACCGTGCCCCGCCGATGGAATCCACGCCGACCGGCTGGCCAGCCATGCTGGCGCAGGTCGCATTCGGATCGGTCGAGCCGATCAGCCAGTCGGGATGCTCCATGCCCCAGATGCCGACGAGATTCACGTCCGTGTTCGAGATTTGGCTCACCACGAGCGGTGTCGGCGGAAGTCCGGCGTCGATTTCCCCGGAAGCGACAGCGCGCGAGGCTGCGGCACCGGTCTCGAAGAAGCGTACCGTTACATCGACTCCACGTTTCTTGAAAAAGCCTTCCTTGTCGGCGACCATCGCGATCGTCCCGCCGAAGACCGGGGGTATGCCGGGGATGCCGAAAGTCATCTTCTGCTGCGCTGCGCAGAGTGCGGGAAACAGCATCAGGGCCAGCAGCGCGCACGCGCCGCGAATGCTGCGGATGCCTGCAAAATTGCTTTGCGTCATGGTCCGATCCTCCTTTGTTGTTGATAAAACGAACTTCAGCGAGTCACTTCGAACTCCGCCTGCCGTGCCTCCGCCATCAGCGTGTTCCAGACATGCTCGCGGAGTTCGGCAAAACGCGGATGCAGGAGCGTGGCGCGGTCGCGCGGTCGCGGCAGATCGACTTCGACGATTTCGTGCACGCTGCTCGGCCTGCCCTTGAGCACCAGCACGCGGTCGCCCATCAGCACCGCCTCGTCGATGGCATGCGTGACGAACACCATGGTTGTGGGACGCATTTCCCAGATGCGCAGCATCTCGAACTGCAGGATTTCGCGGGTTTGCGCGTCCACCGCGCCGAACGGCTCGTCCATCAGCAGCACGCGCGGTTGCACCGCCAGCGCGCGCGCCAGTCCGCAGCGCTGCTGCATGCCGCCGGAAATCTGATAGGGATAATAATGCTCGAATCCGGACAGTCCCACCAGCTTTATGAATTCGGGGATTTTTTCTTCGATCTCCGCGCGCGATGCGCCGGCAAGCTTGAGGCCGTAGGCAACGTTCTGGAACACCGTCTTCCAGGGAAACAGCCCGAAATGCTGAAACACCATGGCCACGCCTTCGCGCGGGCCCGTAATGTGCTCCCCCTCCACCGTGAGTTCGCCCTCGGTGAGCGGGATCAGGCCGTCGATGCATCTCAAGAGCGTGGTCTTGCCGCAACCGGAAGGGCCGATGATCGCCAGCACTTCACGCTCGCCGACCGTGAGATCGACATCACGGAAAACCTGCAGCGCGCCGTAGCGCTTGCCCGCGCCGGACATTGCGATGCGCGGTTGCGCCTGCCGTACCTGGTTGCTCAATTCCTCATCCTCCGTTTTTCTTCGCGTCGCACGCTTTCTTTCAGGTTAGGCGCTCCACCAGCGGGAGTCAACCTCACGCATCCAACCGCAGCCGCTTCACGCTGCGCCGCGCGGCGAGATCGATGCACGCCACGTGATCGCTGACCGAACATCCGACAAACGCAGTGGCTTCATCGTTCAGGAACACGCTGTGCGACGACCCCAGTCCCACTTCGATACGCGCAATTTCAGTGTGTGCCTGCGCGTCATAGAGCCGCACGTGATCGGAGGCAAACCCCGTTGCAATCGCATAGCGGCCGTCAGGCGAGACGTCGAGCCCGTGCGGATAGGATTCCGTCGGCAGCAACGCAACGCGCGCGAGCGTGTCCGGATCGAACACCGCCAGCGTATCGTCAAGGAAGTTGGCCACCAAGACCCAGCGGCCATCGGGCGTGATGTCAATCGCATGCGCCCAGCCCCCGCTTTCCGCGTCCGCCACACGCTCGCCCTCGACGCTCACGCAAGTCAGCGTGCCGTCCCAGCTGCCGGCGGCATAAACGCGCGTGCCGTCAGGATGCAGCGCCAGATGCGACGGCCCGTCGCCGACCGCGCAGCGGCCGACGATGCGCCCGTCCGCAAGGCGCACTTTGACGAGTTCGCTGTCACCAACGCACGGCACGAACAGATACCCGCCATCGAGAGTCAACAGCGGATCGTGCGGCCAGCGGCCTACCGCGATCGTTTGTTCGACATACCGGCCACCGTGCGGTCGCGCAATGGTCAGCGTGCCGGTGCCGCCGCCGGTGACGCACACGATGCCGTCCCGGTTCACCAGCGGCAGCTGCGGCATGCCCGGCGCCGGCCATGTCTGTTCGACCTTGAGATCGGCGGCACGCGCCGCCACGATTTGATTGTTTCCCGCGTCGGCGATGAAAAGCAGGCGGGCGTCGGCGTCAATGGCCAGATGCGATGCCTGGCGCGCTACCGCACCGCTCGCGACGACGCGTTTCTCGTGGCCGTCGATACGCGCTGCGCGCGCGCCGCGCTCGCAAGTCCATACCGTGCCGTCATCCGCGCTCACCACATGATGCACTCCGGAAATCGAGCCCTGCGCCGGGCACAGGCCGCGCTCGATGAAAAGCCGCCACGAGCCGTCGGCCAATCGCGAGACGCTGTGGCGTACACCGGCTTCCAGCAGCCACACCTTGAGGCCGGAATCGTAGGCATCGATGCGCGCTTCGAGGCGGGCACCGATCATGCTGGCGTTGTAGCGCTCGATAATTGCCCGCCCGGTTTCGGCGGGCGTTCTGGCGCGGCAGTCCAGGGCTTCCATGCTCACTCTCGTTTCAAGTGCTGAAGATCAGCCATGCCCGGCTCCGGCAGTTTCTCCGGAGAATGCCCGGCGAGCCGCTTGCTGTTTCCGCCGGCCTGCACCGCCTGCGCTGTCGCGTCCGCAAGCCGCGACACCGCGTCCGGCGCGCCTAGCACCGGCGCCTCGTTACTGCCGTAGACGGTGTAGATGCGCGGCGCGCTGCGGTTGATATGCAATTGAAAAATGTCCGGCCGGTTGTAGTGCCCGGCGAAGTCGTGGCGCAGCTTCATATTGATACCAAGCTCGAGGTTGCACTCCGCGTAAAGGATGCCCTCCTCCGCGCCCAGCGGCCCCGCCACGACGCGGCTGTTGGGCGCAACGATCACGCTGCCGCCGCAGCAGTCCGGGTTGCGCAGAAATTTCTCGCCCTCAGGGCCGACTTCGAGCTTGCGAATCATGTCCTCGTCCACCGTGCCGCACGCCGAGATCACCCAGGCCTTGCTCATCTGGGCGAAGGCCTGCGAGTCGATGGCAACACGGTTGCGCATCGGATCGCCGCTGGTCGGGAAATGATTGGGCCAGCTCATGACATGCAGGCGTGAGCCCTCGGCGGTCAGCGCAAATATCGCCAGCGGATTCGAATTCTCGCCGCAGATCAATCCGCTTGCCGGTCCGAACTCGGTCTGGAAGGCGCCGAAAGTATCGCCGAAGCCGCCCGTGTGCACCAGTCGCTCGCCGACGGTGGGCATGATTTTCTGGTGCTTGCCGATGAGCTTGCCATCCGGGCCGATCCACACCTGCGTATTGAACATGGTGCCGAGCGTCTGCGGCAGTTTCTCGCATACGCCCATCACGACATAGGCATTGGCGTCGCGCGCAGCCACGCACAGCGCCTCGATTTCCGGACCGGGAATCTCCACTGAGTTTTTGAACAGCTCGACCGCCAGCTTGTTGGCGATTGCGCCGGTCGCCGCATGGTGGTGATACCACACCGGATGCGTGGGAATGAAACCCTCCGGGAACGCGATGACGCGTGCGCCATTGGCTCCGGCCTCGCGGATAAGGCGGCATGCTTTTTCAGTCGAGCCCTCGCGGTCAAGAAATACCGACGCCGCCTGTACTGCGGCAACCTTCACTACCGGATACTTGTCACCCATCGTGGGCCTCCCGGCCAGTGAAACGTGAAGGGTAAAGGGTGAAGAGTGAAGGGAAAAAGCGACACCCGCTCCCCCGCTGCGGGGGAGCGCCCGTTATGCGGGCGAGGGGGATCACGCATTCACCCTTCACGCATTCACCGATTTTCAAGACAGGCCGTCGCCGACCTGCACGTTCTCCGGCTTCAAATCGATGCCCGAGGCCTCGGCTTGGAGCAGCAGCAGCTGCGAGAAATCCTGATCGTAGCCGTGGCCAATCAGCGTCTGCACCATGTCGCGCGTGATCGAAGTGGTCGGCATCGGCACACCGAATTGCCTGCCCGCGGCAAGACCCAGGTCGATATCCTTGCGCAGCAGTTCCGCCGTGAACGTGACGTGAAAATCCAGATTGGTCAGCGCCGGCGTCTTGTAGCGCGTGAACATCGAGCCCATCACGCTCTTGTTGAGGAAGTCGAGGAAAGCGTGACGTTTCATGCCGGCCTTCTCGGCCAGCACGGTGATCTCGCACAGGTTCTGGATCACCACGCCCAGCATCACGTTGTGGCAGATCTTGGCGATGCGCGACAGTTCGCCATCGCCAACGTAGGACACACCCTGACCTATCGCCTCGAGATACGGCGCAACCGCATCGAAGGCGTCCTTGGGGCCGGAGGCGACCACCGTGAGCTTGCCGGCCTTGATCACCTTGGCATTGCCCGAAACCGGCGACGCCAGAAGCTTCACGCCCTGTTTGGCCAGTTTCTCCCGGATCTCTGCCGACTCCTCGAGCGATATCGAGGTGCTGTCGACGACGATTTTCGGTGCCTTGCCTTTGGACATCACGCCGTTGGGCCCGAACAGCACCTCCTTGACGTCCTTGCCGGTGGACACCATGGTGAACACGATGTCGCAGTCCGCGAGATCAGTCAGCGCATCGACCACCTTTGCACCGGACTTCGCCAACGGCTCCGCCTTCGCTCGGGTGCGGTTCCAGACCGAAATGTCGCAGCCGGCCCTGGCCAGCCGCTCGGCCATCGCGTAACCCATGCGGCCGATGCCGATCCAGCCGAGTTTGTGTTGCTTCATGTTTGCCATCTTCCACCTTTCAGAGCAAAAAACCGGAAAAAATCACTTCGCGGCGCGTCGCACCCACAGCATTTGCAGGTTGACGTTCGCGTCCTTGAACAGGTTGAACACCGGGCAGCGCGCCTCCGTTTCTTCCACCACCGCGCGCAGCCTCTCCTCGGGCTCGTCGGTATCGACCAGCGCCTGCACTCTTACCGACTGGAAATGCGGACGCACCGTGCGGTCGCCGAGACGACCGCGAATATCGATGGTATACATCGCCTCGAACTCGATGCCGCGATAGCTGAAGCCCATTTCTTTCGCGGTGCGGCTGAACGTCACCGATTCGCAGCCGCACAAGGCGCCCAGCACCGCCTGCAGCGGCGACGGCCCTTCGCCCGTGCCGCCGTGCGGCACCGGTTCATCGGTGATCATTTTGCCGAACTCGCCGCAGTCGATCACCGTCTTCAGTGTCGCCTCATTTTTCGCCGTCAGCGTTTTCTTGCGCACAATGGGCTTGGAAAGGTCCAGTTTTTCTTCAGAAATCACTTGCGTAGCCATGACTCATCCTTCCGGGAAATTGTCTTGAATGTCTCGGCCTTCAAAAACTCAGTCGGCCTTGACGCCCGTTTCCTTGATTACCTTCGCCCATTTCTCTATTTCCGATTTAAGTTGAGCAGAAAACTGCTGAGGTGCGTTGCCTGCGGGCTCGAAACCCTGCGCCGACAGCTTTTCGCGCACTCCCGCAGCATTCAGCGCCTTCAATACCCCGCTGTTGAGGCGGGCGATAATATCGGCGGGCGTTCCTGCGGGCGCAAGCAAGCCTATCCAGTTCTCAACGACAAACCCCGGAAGACCGGATTCGGCAATAGTCGGAAGATCCGGAATCAGCGCAGAACGTTTCGCATCGGCGATAGCCAGGGCACGCAATTTACCTGCCTTGACCTGCGGCATCGCTGGCGGCAGGCCACTCAACATCAGCGATACATGTCCGGCAACGACGTCCGTCACCGCCGGCCCGACGCCCTTGTAGGGGATGTGCGCCACCTCGATGCCCGCCATTTTCTTGAACATTTCTCCGGCCAGGTGTGACGCCGTACCGCTTCCCGCCGACGCATAATTGAGCTGCCCTGGTCTGCTTCTGGCGAGCTTGATGAGTTCTTTCACTGATTTCGCGGGAACGGACGGATGGAGAATCAGCATATATGGCGTCGAGGCGATTACCGTGATTGGCGCCAGATCCTTCATTGCGTTGTAAGACAGCCGGGGATACAGACTGGCGCTGATTGTGCAAACGCCTGGAGCACCATCGCGATGCCAAGCACGGCACTCAAGACACGTATCAATCCGCCCATCTGCCTTTCCTCATCAATTTACTGCCCCCGAACCGGCGACCACGGCCTAACGCTCGACCGGCACACCCACCAGGTTGCCCCACTCGGTCCACGAGCCGTCGTAAACCCGCACGTTCTTGTAACCGAGCAACTCCGTCAGCGCAAATGAGATCGGAATAGAACAGGTGCTTCGCACCGGGAATCCGTCCATAGCGCAACGCACCGGTATCCGGCCCGCCGGGTCCGCCGACACGCTGGCCGCTGTACTCCTCGGGTGAACGTCCACCATGCATAAATGCCGAATTGCACGCCTTCGCCGTAGAACACCACTGTATCGTCATTGCCGATGCCGGCCGCGCCAAGCCGGCGCGCAAACTCCTCCGGGAAAGGGAAATCCCGCATGTGAGAATCCCACAGCATCTCCTTCCATTTCCAGCACACGGCGCCCGGAATATGCCCCGCCTGGTACGCTTGCATCTGGTCCTGCCCCATTCCCGCGATTTCGATCAGCTTGACCTTGGGATCATTGCGATTCGCCTCAAGCCAGGCCGGATCAACCAGCGCGCCTATTTTCTGCCCTGTCATTTACTTTTCTCCTTGTTGCGCCGCCGGGTTAAATATACGTGCGGCTTCATGCCGTGCGCGCCGTGCCGAGCAGTTGCTTGCCGCTCAGCATCTTGACCTTGACCACGGGTTCCATCAGCGCCACTTCACGCCTGCAAATCCTGCGCCCAGTGGCGGGTCTCGATGATGGTCTTCAACTCGCGCAGGAAAGCGGCCGCATAAGCACCGTCGACGGCGCGGTGGTCGAACGTTTGCGCCAGTACGCCGACCGGCCGAATGGCGATGCTGTCGCCTTCCGGCCCCTCGATCACGACCGGCTTCTTGCGGATGGCGTCGGTCGAGAGAATCGCCACCTGCGGCTGGTTGATGATGGGCGCCGTGATCACGGTGCCGAACGCACCGTTGTTGGTGAGGGTGTAGGTGCCCTCGGCGAGCTCATCGGGCTTGAGCTTTCCGGCGCGCGCGCGATTTGATAAGTCATTGATTTCTTTTGCTATTTTTGGAAGAGACTTGTTGGGCACATCCTTGACGACCGGCACCAGCAGGCCCTCGAAACCGAGATCGACCGCGATGCCGAGATGGATGCGACGGTGCAGCGTGAGGCTGTCGCCATTGAACGTCGCGTTCAACCGTGGAAACTTGGCAAGCGCGATCGATACGGCGCGCACAATGAACGGCAGATAGGTTAACGCAAAGCCTTCGCGGCTTTTCCACTCCGCGCTCAGCGCCTGCCGCGCCTGCTCGACGCGATGAAAATCCGCCTCCGCCACCTGCAACACATGGGGCACGGTGGTCCACGACTTGAGCATGTTTTCGGCCACGCGCTTGCGCACGCTGTTGAGCGGCACGGTTGTGCTCGCGGCAGTCGCATCGATTGCTGCCGGCGCAGGGGCGGCCGGCGCCGCAGACACGGCGGATTTCGCAGCGCCCGCAATGAACGCAGTAACGTCATCCCGCGTGATGCGTCCATCGCGCCCGGTGCCGGAAATCCGGCCGGGATCGAGCCCGTGTTCGGCGACGAGCTTTCTCACAACGGGAGATAGCCGGCCCGCGGCGTCCAGACTAGCTCTTCGTTCAGGCGGCGCCTCACTTGTTGGTTCCCGCGAAATCGTCGCTGGGGCAACTGGTGCCAGATCCAAAGATTGCGCCGCCTGCCCGCTTTCCCGGATCACCGCGAGCCGCGCGCCGACTTTCGCCGTCACGCCCTCTTCGACCAGGATTTCCGCCAGCACGCCGGAGGCCGGCGCCGGAATCTCGGTGCTGACCTTGTCGGTCTCGATATCAAACAGCGTCTCGTCAGCCTTGACGGCATCGCCGACTTTCTTGTACCACCTGGTGACGACGCCTTCGGTCACCGTCTCGCCGAGTTGCGGCATGATTACGTCCATCTTGCTTCACCTATCCATAGGCTCAAATTCGAGCGTTAAGAAAACTAGTGCTTTGAGTGAAGGGTGAACGAGTGAATGAGTGAGCCCCCCAAACACAACCCCAACCCCGCC
>JAIESJ010000205.1 GCA_019746155.1 Burkholderiales bacterium | reverse complement strand
GACGGTCGATATCGCGCAGGAGCGCTCCGCCCCCGGTGAGCACCATGCCTTTTTCGGCGATGTCGGCGGCAAGTTCAGGCGGCGTCTGCTCGAGCGCGGATTTGACGGCGCTGACGATGCTGTTCAACGGATCGGTGAGCGCCTCCAGGATCTCGTTGCTGGAGATGGTGAAGCTGCGCGGTATGCCCTCGGCGAGATTGCGGCCCTTGACTTCCTTCTCGCGTACTTCGGAACCCGGGAAAGCGGAGCCGATCTCCTTCTTGATCTGCTCGGCGGTGGTCTCGCCGATCAGCATGCCGTAGTTGCGGCGGATGTAATTGATGATCGCTTCATCGAACTTGTCGCCGCCGACGCGCACCGATCCCTTGTAGACCAAGCCGCCCAGCGCGATCACGCCGACCTCGGTGGTGCCGCCGCCGATATCGACCACCATCGAACCGGTGGCTTCGCCGACCGGCAGATCGGCGCCGATTGCCGCCGCCATCGGCTCCTCGATCAGATAGACGCGGCTGGCGCCTGCGCCGATCGCCGATTCGCGGATCGCGCGGCGCTCGACCTGGGTGGAGCCGCAGGGCACGCAGATGATAATGCGCGGGCTCGGCTTGAAGAAGCGCGAGTCGTGCACTTTTTTGATGAAGTGCTTGAGCATTTGCTCGGTGACGGTGAAGTCGGCAATGACGCCGTCTTTCATCGGCCGGATCGCGGTGATATTGCCGGGCGTGCGGCCGAGCATCTGCTTCGCGGCAAGCCCGACCTCCTGAATCACTTTCTTGCCGTTGGGGCCGCCTTCCTGACGGATCGCGACTACTGACGGCTCGTCGAGAACGATGCCTTTGTTGCGGACGTAGATCAGCGTGTTCGCGGTGCCGAGGTCGATTGCGAGGTCGTCGTTAAAGTAGCTGCTTAAGAAACCGAACATAAGGCTTTCCAGGTAAAGGAAATGGTGCTACGCGTTAGCCGGGTATGATACCCTATGCAGCTTCGGTTTTTAAGGGTTTTTCCACGGATTCATGGCGCTGACACTGGATGACGTGAAACGCGTTGCCCATCTCGCGCGGATCGCGGTTGACGATGCCGAAGCGCAGGCCGCGCTCGGCCAGCTCTCGGGCATATTCAGGCTGATCGAACAGATGCAGGCGGCCGACGTCGCGGGCATAGCGCCGATGTCCCATGCGCAGGACATCGTGTTGCGCCTGCGTGAGGATGTGGTCACGGAGCCGGACCAGCATGCGCTGTTCCAGTCGATCGCGCCGCAGGTCGAGGCCGATCTTTATCTTGTTCCGAAGGTTATCGAATAGTGAGGCGTCAGGCGTGAGGAGCAGGGCGTATTACTCGGCGGGCTGCTCGTCCAGCCGCGTCTGCCTCGGGCCCTACCGGTAAATGTACAACGCAACCATCAAGAGCCTGTCCGGCGACCTTGCCGCCAGGAAGTTTTCCAGCGTCGAGCTGGTGGAATATTTCTTAAAAAGAATCAATGAGTTAGGAAAAAAGTACAATTGCTTCATCACGCTCGACGAGGAAAAAAGCCTGGCCCAGGCACGAGCGGCGGATGCCTTGCACGCCACGGGGCGGGCGCAGCCGCTGACCGGGGTGCCGATCGCGCAAAAGGACATTTTCTGTGCCAAGGGCTGGCTCACCACCTGCGGCTCGAAAATGTTGTCGAACTTCATTTCGCCCTACGATGCCTGTGTGGTCGAACGGCTGAATGCAGCCGGCGCGGTCACTATCGGCAAGACCAACATGGACGAGTTCGCGATGGGCTCGTCCAACGAGACTTCCCATTTCGGGCCGGTGAAAAACCCGTGGGACATCACGACCGTGCCTGGCGGCAGTTCGGGCGGCTCTGCGGCTGCAGTCGCGGCGCGGCTCGTGCCGGCCGCGACCGGCACCGATACCGGCGGCTCGATCCGCCAGCCGGCGGCGCTGACCGGCATCTCGGGGCTCAAGCCGACCTATGGCGTGGTATCGCGCTACGGCATGATCGCCTTTGCTTCCAGCCTGGATCAGGGCGGGCCGATGGCGCGCACCGCTGAAGACCTGGGGCTGATGCTCAATGTCATGGCGGGGTTCGACGAGCGCGACTCGACCAGCCTCAAACGCGAGGCCGAAGACTACACCCGGGATCTCGCGCAGCCGGTTGCCGGGCTCAGGATCGGCCTGCCGAAGGAGTTTTTTGCGGAAGGCGTCGCACCGGACGTGGCGAAGGCGGTCGAGGAAGCGGTAGCCCAGTATAAGAAGCTCGGCTGCGAGGTGGTCGAGGTTACGCTGCCCAATATGGCACTGTCGGTGCCGGTCTACTACGTGCTGGCGCCGGCAGAGGCCTCCAGCAACCTTTCACGCTTCGACGGCGTGCGCTACGGTTATCGCGCGCCCGAATATGCGGATCTCATCGACATGTACAAGAAGACCCGTGCCCAGGGCTTCGGCGCGGAAGTGAAGCGCCGCATCCTGATCGGCACCTATGTCCTGTCGCATGGTTATTACGACGCCTATTACATCCAGGCGCAGAAGCTGCGGCGGCTGATCGCGCGCGATTTCACGGAAGCATTCAGGAAATGCGACATCATCATGGGGCCGACCAGCCCGACCACGGCATTCAGGCTGGGCGAGAAAGCCGGCGACCCGGTGCAGATGTATCTTTCCGACATCTTTACCATTGCAGTCAACCTGGCGGGGCTGCCCGGCATGTCGATTCCGTGCGGCTTCGACGGTAAGGGCCTGCCGGTCGGATTACAGATCATCGGCGACTATTTCTCGGAAGCGAGGATGCTCAATGTCGCGCACCAGTACCAGCTTGCGACCGACTGGCACATGAGGATGCCGCCGGGCATCCTCGGTGAAGGGTGAAAAGTGAAATGTGATGCCCCCTCCCTAGCCCTTCCCCTGCCGGGGGCGGGAAGGCTTTGCCCTTCACCCTTCACTCCCCGCCCTTCACGGAGCGAAGCGACATGAAATGGGAAGTCGTCATCGGTCTTGAGACGCACGCGCAATTGTCGACGCGTTCGAAGATTTTTTCGGGCGCGGCGACGGCGTTCGGCGCCTCACCCAACGCCCAGGCGTGCGCGGTGGACATCGCGCTGCCCGGGGTGCTGCCGGTGCTCAATCGCGGTGCGGTCGAGCGCGCGATCCGCTTCGGGCTCGCGGTCGGTGCCCGTATCAATCGGCGCTCGATTTTCGCGCGCAAGAATTATTTTTATCCCGATCTGCCCAAGGGCTATCAGATCAGCCAGTACGAAATCCCCATCATCGAGGGCGGTGGCATCGACATTGTTGTCGATGGCGGAGAAAAGACCGTGCGCCTGACGCGTGCGCATCTTGAAGAAGATGCCGGCAAGTCGCTGCATGAGGACTTTCACGGCGCAACCGGCATCGACCTCAACCGCGCCGGCACGCCACTGCTGGAAATTGTCACCGAGCCCGATATGCGTTCCTCTGCCGAGGCGGTCGCCTACGCCAAGGCACTGCACGCGCTGGTGCGCTGGATCGACATCTGCGACGGCAATATGCAGGAAGGCTCGTTCCGCTGCGATGCCAATGTCTCGGTGCGACCGGCGGGTTCGGACAAGCTCGGCACCCGCGCCGAGATCAAGAACCTGAACTCGTTTCGTTTTCTCGAGCGCGCCATCGAGTTCGAGGTGCGGCGCCAGATCGAGGTCATCGAGGACGGCGGCGCCATCGTGCAGGAGACGCGGCTGTACGATCCGGACCGCGACGAGACGCGCCCGATGCGCTCCAAGGAGGATGCGCACGACTACCGCTATTTCCCCGATCCTGACCTGTTGCCGCTGGAGGTTTCGGAGCGGTGGATCGGCGAGGTGCGTGCGGCGATGCCGGAACTGCCGCATGCCAGGCGCGAACGTTTCGTCGCGCAATATGCGCTGACGCCATATGACGCCGCGATGCTGACAGGCAGCCGCGAGATGGCCGATTATTTCGAGCAGGCGGCACAAGGCGCGGCCGGCACGCAGACCGCAAAATTGTGCGCCAACTGGATAGTCGGAAGCCTGAGCGCGCGGCTGAACGAATCAGATCTGGAGATCGCGGCGAGCAGAGTCGGCCCTGGAGCGCTGCGTGGCCTCGTTGACCGCATCGCCGACGGCACCATTTCGGGCAAGATCGCCAAGGACGTGTTTGACGCCATGTGGGCCGGCGAAGGCGACGCCGACCAGATCATTGCTGCCAAAGGACTCAGGCAGATCTCCGACAGCGGCGAGATCGAGAAAATCGTCGACCAGGTCATTGCCGCCAGCCCGCAGCAGGTGGCGGATTACCGGGGCGGCAAGCAGAAAGCCTTCAATTCGCTGGTCGGCCAAGCCATGAAGGCGACCAGGGGCAAGGCCAATCCGCAACAGGTGAACGAAATCCTGAAGCGCAAGCTCGACGGCTAGGAGTTTGTCGGACTTGGGTTCGACAAACTCCTGAAATGGAAAAAACCAAAGAACGAGGCGAAAAAAACGTCATGCAAGCGACGTTGGTTCCGGCCAACACGGCGTTGCGACGCGCAAAAACAGAGGCGCGTACGCCGTCAGACGCGGGCCGTGACGCCGTACTGTTCGCGGTAGCGGCCAACCGCCTCGAGGTGGGTCGCGTGCGCGGGGTCCGTCTTGAGGTAGTTCATCAGATCATCGAGGGTGGCGACACTGATCACGGGAATATTATAGCTTTGCTGCACTTCCTGTATTGCCGATAATGCCCCGGTGCCGCGTTCCATCCTGTCGAGCGAAACGACCACACCGCAGGCAATGGCACCGACAGCGCGGATGAGGTTGAAGGATTCGCGCACCGCCGTGCCGGCGGAGATCACATCGTCTATGATCAGCACGCGTCCGGAGAGCGCGGCGCCGATGATATCGCCGCCTTCGCCGTGGTCCTTCGCTTCCTTGCGATTGAACGCGAAGGGCGCGTTGCGGCCGGACTGTGCGAGCGCGATAGCGACTGCCGAGACCAGCGGGATGCCTTTGTAGGCGGGACCGAACAGCATGTCGAATGCGATGCCGGACGTGAGAATCGCTTTCGCGTAGAATTGCGCGAGCCGATTCAGCGAGTCGCCGTCATTGAACAGACCGGAATTGAAAAAATAGGGCGACAGCCTGCCCGCCCTGGTCTTGAACTGGCCGAAGCTTACGGCCTTCTTGGCAATTGCAAACCGGATAAAATCCTGCCTGAAATCATTCATCGTTGCGCTGAAACCGTTTATTTCCCATGTTACGCATTATCACGCTCAATCTCAACGGCGTTCGCTCCGCCGCCAGGAAAGGCTTCTTCGAATGGCTGGCCCGCAGCCGTGCCGATGTCGTATGCGTGCAGGAGCTCAAGGCCCAGGCGGCCGATATGGCCGGGGACATGCTCGCTCCGGCGGGCTTCCACGGCTATTTTCATCATGCCGAGAAAAAGGGCTACAGCGGTGTCGGCCTCTACACCAGACATGCGCCGGCCAAAGTGATCGAGGGCATCGGTATTGCCGACATCGATAGCGAAGGGCGATATCTGCGCGCCGATATCGGCAACTTGAGCGTGATCTCGGTCTACCTGCCGTCGGGTTCAAGCTCGGAGGAGCGACAGCAGGTCAAATTCGGTTTCATGGAGCGGTTTTTCCCGCATCTCAAAAAACTCAAGCGCAGCGGCCGCGAAATCGTGCTGTGCGGCGACTGGAACATTGCACACAAGGAGATCGACCTGAAAAACTGGCGTGGCAACCGCGGGAACTCGGGGTTTCTGCCCGAGGAGCGCGAATGGCTCACCCGGGTGTTCGACGAACTGGGCTGGATTGACGTGTTCCGACGCGTCGACCCGCGCCCCGAGCAATATACTTGGTGGTCGAACCGCGGCCAGGCCTGGGCCAAGAACGTGGGATGGCGCATCGATTATCACATTGCGACGCCGGGCATAGCGGCGACGGCGAAACGCGTGGCGATTTATAAAGATGAGAGATTCTCGGATCATGCGCCGCTCACCATCGATTATGACTACAAGCTGTAGCCTGCGGCCAGTTCCGGCTCCAGCGGCCTTGCAGTCCGGCATGCGCTGCCTGCCCGCGTCTCGCACTACTTGCCCCGGCGCGCTCTGATGGCTGTCCCACCGGTGCCGGCGACTACCGTGAAGCACTCCTGGCAGGACACGCTGACCGCTATTTTCAGCGGCCGCATGCTGGTGGCGTTGTTGATGGGTTTTGCTTCGGGGCTGCCGCTGCTGCTTACCGGTTCGGTACTGCAGGCATGGCTGAAAGACGGCGGCGTCGATCTCACCAGCATCGGGCTGTTCGCTTTGGCGGGATTGCCCTATACCCTCAAATTCCTGTGGTCCCCGCTGTTCGACCGCTACGCGCCGCCGCTGCTCGGCCGGCGGCGCGGCTGGCTGCTGTTGCTACAGTTCGCCCTTGCCGCCGCGCTGTTTGCCTTGAGCTTGGCCCGCCCCGCGTCCGGCGATCTGCTGTGGGTCTCGGCCGCCGCCTTGCTGGTCGCTTTCTTTTCCGCGTCCCAGGACATCGTGGTCGACGCTTACCGGCGCGAGAGTCTCGCCGATGACGAGCTCGGTCTGGGCTCCGCGCTCTATGTGAACGGCTACCGCGTCGGCATGCTGCTCGCCGGCGGCGGCGGTCTGATCCTCGCCGACTGGATCTCGTTCGGGCCCATGTACCGTCTGATGGCTGTCGCCATGGTGGCTTGCATCCTCGTGACGGTGTTCGCACCCGAGCCGCCGCTCCCCGAGGGGCGGCCGACGACGCTCAAGGACGCCGTGTTCCTGCCGTTCCGCGATTACTTCATGCGTGAGGGCGCATGGCTGGCGCTGGCCTTTATCCTGCTTTACAAGATCGGCGACACCATGGCGTCCGCCATGGCCACGCCTTTTTACCTCGACCTGGGTTACAGCAAGACCGAGATCGGAGCAGTGGTCAAGCTCTTCGGCTTCTGGGCGACGATTGCCGGCGGCACGCTCGGCGGCATTTGGATTCTGCGCATCGGGCTGAACCGTGCGCTGTGGCTGTTCGGCCTGGGCCAGATGATCTCGACCCTCGGTTTCGTGGTGCTGGCAGGGCTGACCCCCAGCGCCGTTGCGCTGGCGACGGTGGTTGCTGTCGAAAATTTAACTGCCGGCCTGGGAACCGCGGCATTCGTCGGTTTCATGGCCGCGCTCACCGACCGTCGTTTTACCGCCACCCAGTATGCGCTGCTCTCCAGCCTGATGGGCGTGCCGCGCGTGCTCGCCTCCGCGCCGACCGGCTGGCTGGCGGAATGGCTGGGCTGGCAGGGATTTTTTCTCTTGTGCACGCTGATCGCGATCCCGGGCCTCATGCTGCTGCGCTGGATCACCAGGCTGGCCGGGCTAGCAGCCTGCCGGGCTTGAACCTTTTGAAGCGGTGCATAGCGACACCGAATGGGCTCTTGATACAAGCCAGGGCGACAGGCTGCTTATAAAAGGCTTAATTTCCGCGGCGCAACCCTTCTCCGCGTGATTCTTACCCTAATTGGTTTTCATTCTAGTAGTCTGTCGCCCCGGCTTCGACAAAAGCCATATTGGTTGCATTCGTCGCTGCGTACATTAGAAAAGTCCGACAGACTGCTAACTGCCAAAGTGATAGACGGCGAGCGCCCCGAGCAGGTTCGGCAACGCGCTGACGGGCTTGCCGCGCGTGAGCACCTTGCGCTCAACGATGCGGATCCTGCGCTCGCGGCAAAAACGCTCGAAGTCCGCGATCGTGCACAGGTGCACGTTGGGGGTGTTGAACCACTCGTAGGGAAGATTATCCGATACCGGCATGTGGCCGCGGGCGATCTGCAGCCGGTTTTTCCAGTAACCGAAATTCGGGAAGGTGACGATGCCCTCGAGCCCGACGCGCAGCATTTCCTTGATGATGCGCTCGCTGTTTTTCATCGCCTGCAGCGTCTGCGACAGGATCACGTAGTCGAACGAGCTGTCCTCGAAGCCCGACAGGCCGCGCTCCAGGTCGCCCTGGATTACGTTTACGCCGTTCCTGACGCAGGCGAGGATGCTTGTATCGTCGATTTCTATGCCGTAGCCGGTGGTGCCGCGCTGCTGCTTCAGGTACTTGAGCAGCGTGCCGTCGCCGCAGCCCAGATCGAGCACGCGCGATCCCGGCCGCACCCATTCGGCAATCGCTGCAAAATCCGGACGCTGGATGCCGTTGCCGTTCCCGCTCATGCCCCGATTTCCTTTCCTATCCGGTCGAAGTAGGCCGCGACCAGGCGGTGATAGCGCTCATCGTCGAGCAGGAAGGCGTCGTGGCCGTGCGGCGCGTCGATTTCCGCGTAGGTGACGTCGCGGCGGTTGTCGAGCAGCGCCGTGACGATTTCACGGGAGCGCTCGGGAGAGAAGCGCCAATCCGTCGTGAACGAAATTACCAGAAAGTTCGCCCTGGCCGGCGCCAGCGCACGCGTCAGATCGCCGCCATGCTCGAACGCCGGATCAAAATAGTCCAGCACCTTGGTGATGCGCAGATAGGTATTGGCATCGAAATACTCCGCGAACTTGTCGGCCTGGTAGCGCAAATAGGATTCGATCTGGAATTCGGTATCGAACGAGTAATTGAATCTGCCGTGCTTGAGCTGCCGCCCGAACTTGTTCGCCATCTCGTCGTCCGAAAGATAGGTGACATGGCCGACCATGCGCGCGACGCGCAGGCCGCGCTTGGGCGTTGCGCCGTGCTCATAGTAATCGCCGCCATGGAAATCGGGATCGGTGATGATCGCCTGGCGCGCGATTTCGTTGAAAGCGATGTTTTGCGCCGAAAGGCTGGGCGTGCAGGCGATGACCAGCGCATGGCGCAGGCGCTCGGGATAGCTGATGGTCCATTGCAGGGACTGCATGGCGCCGAGGCTGCCGCCCATCACCGCGGCAAACTGCCTGATGCCGAGCCGGTCAGCCAGCCGCGTCTGGCTTTTGACCCAGTCCTCGACGGTAACCACCGGGAACCGGGCGCCCCAGGGTTTGCCGGTTCTGGAATTGATGCTTTTCGGTCCGGTCGAGCCGTGACAGCCGCCGAGATTGTTGACGCCGATCACGAAAAAACGGTTGGTGTCGACCGGCTTGCCGGGCCCGATCATGTTGTCCCACCAGCCGATGTTCTCCGGATCGTCGGCGTAGATTCCGGCGACATGGTGCGAGGCGTTGAGCGCGTGGCAGACCAGCACCGCGTTCGAGCGGTCGCTGTTGAGCGTGCCGTAGGTTTCGAAGACGAGTTCGTAGTCGTCGATCACCGCGCCGCATTTGAGCGTGATCGGCTCGGTGAATCTGGCGACTTGCGGCGTCACGATCCCTACCGACCGTCCGGTGTGCTTGTTTTCGTCCATGCCCATGAAAATGAAAAAACCCGGTGCGCCTGCGCTGTCACCGGGTTCGAGAATCTGTCGCATCTCTTTAGCCGGATTTATTACGCGCCCGCAAGCTGACATCAAATCGGCGCGATAAAACAATCCGTTACACGTTACCTTGGGTTGAAGACGTTGTCAAATCCCGGGCTCGGTGTTCGGGGTTGTCAGCATCGGATAATGTGGTCTGGCCCGGGACTCGGAACACGGAACATAAAACCCTGTTCAGGCATTGATCCGGTCGAGCAGCATGCGCAGTTTCTCGGGATCGTCCGTGCGCAGCATTTTCTGCACCAGCGGCCTGATGTCTTCGAGATTCGATTTGAGGATGCGCTGCTTGACGTCCGGCAGGTGGGCGGAGTGCATCGAGAACTGGCGCAAACCAAGGCCCAGCAGCAGGCGCGTCAGACTGACGTCTCCGGCCATTTCACCGCACAGCGCAACCGGCACGCCGGCGCGGCCCGCGGTCTTGAAGATGCCGGCGAGCAGGCAGAGCACGGCCGGGTGCAAGGGATCGTAAAGATGCGCGACCGTGTCGTCGGTGCGGTCAATCGCCAGCGTGTACTGGATAAGGTCGTTGGTTCCGATGGAAAGAAAGTCGAGTTTCTTGGTAAAAATTCCGAGCGCCAGGGCCGCGGCCGGCACTTCGATCATGCCGCCGATCTTGATACCGCGGTCGTATGGAATGTTCTGCTCGTCCAGGCTGTATTTCGCGCGTGCGAGCAGCTGCAATGCCTGGTCGGTTTCGCTGGCGTTCATCAGCATCGGAATCAGAATGTTGATCTTGCCGTAGTGCGAAGCGCGCAGCATCGCCCGCAGCTGAATCAGGAAGCGCTGCGGCTCGGTCAGGCACAATCGGATCGCGCGCAGGCCCAGTGCCGGATTGGTGGTGATGCGCTGCGCTGCGTCGGTCTGCTTGTCGGCGCCGAGATCATAGGTGCGGATCGTGACCGGCATTCCGTCCATTTCCTGTGTCGCCTTGCGGTAGGCCTCGAACTGTTCGTCCTCGTCCGGCAGGTCATTGCGGTTGAGAAACAAAAACTCGCTGCGGAACAGCCCGATACCGGTTGCACCGTTTTCCTTTGCTGCCACGACATCGTCCGGCAATTCGATGTTGGCATGCAGTTCCACGGTGATGCCGTCCAGTGTCATGGCGCGGGTGTCCCTGAGGCGCTTCAGCTTCTGCCGTTCGATATCGAACTGGTGCTGGCGCAGCCGGTACTCGGCAAGGACTTGCTGGTCGGGGTCGACGATCACCACGCCCTGGGTGCCGTCGACGATCAGCAGCTCGTTCTCGCGGATCAGCTGGCGTGCGTAGTGCAGCGCGACAATGGAGGGAATGTTGAGGCTGCGCGCGACCACTGCCGTGTGGGAGGTGGTGCCGCCGAGATCGGTAATGAAGCTCGCGAACTGATGCTGCTTGAACTGCACCACGTCGGCCGGGGAGAGATCGTGGGCGACCAGGATCAGGTTGTGCTCGGCGTTGGGCGGCGGGGCCGGAATGTGCCCGGGTTGTCCCGAGAGCGCCTTCAAGATGCGCTGGACGACCTGGATCACGTCCGTCTTGCGCTCGCGCAGATAGGCGTTCTCGATGGTGTCGAATTGCGCGAGCAGCGCATCCATCTGCACCTTGAGCGCCCACTCGGCGTTGCATTGCTCGTCTTCGATGATTTTGCGCGGCGCGACCAACAGCGTCGAGTCATTGAGAATCATCAGGTGAAGGTTGATGAAGGCGGCGAACTCGGCGGGAGCGGTTGCCGGAACGCTCGCGTGCAGCTCCTCAAGCTCGGCGCGCACAGTGCGGATGGCGGCGTCAAAACGCGCGGATTCCTCGGGCACCTGGTGGGACGGCACGACATAGTGACCGACCTCGAGTGTGGCATTGGATACCAGATGGGCATGACCGATGGCAATGCCGCCGGAGACGCCGATACCGTGGATAGTGAAGCTCATTGTCGACACAGTGAAGCGTGAGGGGTAAGGAGTAAGGGGTAAAGATTACCATACGGCGGGCGCGGAATTTACGCCCCCCGCGCCTGACGCTTCCCGTGCTACTCGCCTTCGCCAAAACGATCGGCAATAAGCGCCTGCAACGCCTGCAATGCCCGTTCCTCATCGGGACCCTCGGTCTCGATGACTATTTTGGAGCCCTTGGCTGCAGCCAGCATCATGACGCCCATGATGCTTTTGGCGTTGACCCTCCTGCCATTGCGGCTCACCCACACGTCGCTTTTGAACTGGCCGGCGACTTGCGTGAGCTTGGCCGAGGCCCGGGCATGGAGCCCGAGCTTGTTTATGATCTCAACTTCCCGTTGCAGCATTGTGAACGGCAAGCGAAGGAATCCGCACGACCCCTTCACAACCTCCGCTTACTGCCTTGGCGACGATGGTCTGCAGAGACCTGTCGCGATAGGTCAGCGCGCGGACCAACATCGGCAGATTGACCCCGGCCACGCCTTCCACCCTGCCGGGGATCAGCAGCTTGGCGGCGATGTTGGAGGGAGAGCCGCCATACATGTCCGACAGGATCAGAACCCCATGGCCGTCATCGAGTTCCTTGATCAGGGCGCGCGCCTGGGGCAGCAGCAGCAGCGGATCGTCCTGGGCAGTGACGCCGAGCTGCTTCAGGCGCGCCGGACGCTTGCTGAGCACATGGCAGGCGCAATGGATCAGGCTTTCGCCCAATGTGCCATGGGTGATGATGAGAATGCCAATCATGGATTCGTTCAACCAGCGGTGTCACGAAAGGACGCTATTTTACTCTTAGGCGTCGTACAAATCATCATGCATAACTAGTTGAAAAATATACTAAAGTAACTTTTCAAGGGCATCCAGCATCATGCCGGCGACATTAAAGCCGGTCTGCTCGGTGATTTCCTGGAAGCAGGTGGGACTGGTGACGTTGACTTCGGTGAGGTAGTCGCCGATCACATCGAGGCCGACCAGCAGCAGGCCTTGTGCATGCAGCTCGGGCCCGAGCGCGGCGGCGATTTCACGGTCGCGCGGCGTCAGTTCGCGCGCCACACCGGTGCCGCCGGCCGCGAGGTTGCCGCGGGTTTCTCCCGGCCGGGGGATGCGCGCCAGCGAATACGGCACGGCGTTGCCGCCGATCAGGAGCACCCGCTTGTCGCCGTCGCGGATCTCGGGAATGAAGCGCTGCGCCATGATGGTGCGCCGGCCGTAATGCGTGAGCATTTCGATGATGACGCTGACGTTGTGATCTTCCTCATGAATGCGGAACACCGAGGCGCCACCCATGCCGTCGAGTGGCTTGAGAATGATGTCGCGGTGCTCGGCGAGGAACCCGCGGATGAGTTTCTCCTGGCGCGTCACCAGCGACGGCACGGTGAATTGGGGAAAGCGCGCGATCGCCATTTTCTCGTTGTAGTCGCGGATTGCGCGCGGCCGGTTGAACACCCTGGCGCCTTGCGCTTCCGCCAGCTCGAGCAGATAGGTGCTGTAGACATATTCCATGTCGAACGGCGGGTCCTTGCGCATGAGCACGGCGTCAAAGCCCTGCAGGGGTGTTTCGGCGGCATCCCCGCGGCGGTACCATTGCGCTTTGTCGCCGGTCAGCTGCAGTCCGCATGCATTGCCCGACACCACGCCGTCGCGCCACAGCAAATCTTCTTGCCGCATGACGTAGAGCTCATGACCGCGCGCGGCGGCTTCGCGCATGATGGCGAAAGTGGTGTCTTTGTGGATTTTGAGGCTGTCGAGCGGGTCGACGATGAAAGCAATTTTCATTAAGGCCGGTCGGTTTTATAGGATCCGTGGTTGAAAATTGCTTCAATTAGCCTGCTGAAGCGACGTTCGACGGTGTGGTCGCGTCGAGCGTCGCTTCTCCGGCCTGCTCCAGTTCGATGGCTGCGGCCACCAGCGCCAGCCGCGCAATCACGCCATAGGCGTAGAAACGGTTGGGCGGGCAGCCCGGATCGTCGGGATTGGGCGAGGAGCACGGCTCGGCAAACGCCAGCGGCGAAAAATGCATGCCGGGCGCGTTGAGATTCTCGTTCTGGCCGCGCTGGGTGTGGACGCGGTAAAAACCGCCGACGACAAAATGATCGATCATGTAGACCACCGGCTCGGCCACCGCGTCATTCACGGTCTCGAAAGTATAGACGCCTTCCTGCACCAGCACTTCCTGCACTTCGAGGCCTTCCTTGACCACCGCCATCTTGTTGCGCTGCTTGCGGTTGAGCCCCCGCACCTCGGCCGGGTCCTTGACCGTCATGATGCCCATGCCGTAGGTGCCGGCATCGGCCTTGACGATGACGAACGGGTCCTGCGTGACGCCGTATTCCCGGTACTTGGCGCGCACGTCGTCGAGAATTTCGGAAACGTAGCCTTCGAGACACTCCTCCCCCTTGCGTTCGTGGAAGTTGATCTTGCCGCACTTCTCGAAGAGGGGGTTGATGAGCCAGGGATCGATCTTGAGCAGTTGCGCGAATTCCTCCGCCGCCTGGCGGTAGGCCGCGAAGTGGTTGGACTTGCGGCGCGTCGCCCAGCCGGCATGCAGCGGCGGCAACACTTCCTGCTCGAGGTTTTTCAGGATTTCAGGAACGCCACCGGAAAGATCGTTGTTGAGCAGCACGACGCAGGGATCAAAGCCCTCCACCAGCAGACGGTTGCCTGCGCGCCGCAGCGG
>JAIESJ010000253.1 GCA_019746155.1 Burkholderiales bacterium | reverse complement strand
AACATTCACCGACGAGATCAACACGCCAACCCCGCAAAGGTCGCTCCGGTCAAGGCGGTCATGACCGGACGCTTACCTTTATAAGGCACCTCAAGCGGTAACTTTAGTTGATATAAATGGACCGCCTCCAGCTTCATGTCGCCCCCTCAATACGCTCAGTCTGAGATTTTCAAAAGTAACTTTCCGCGTGTTTCGCGCGCCTCTAAAGCCTTGTGTGCGCTTGCTGCGCAAGAAAGGGGATATATACGCTGTATCGTCACCTTAACCTTGCCCTCTGCAACCCAGCCCAGGATGTCATTTGCGCGCCTAGCGTATTCTTCAGGAGAAGAAACGTAGTGCTCCATGTGAGGGCGCGTTAGAAATACCGAGCCAGCCTCGGCTAGTTCCATCGTATTGAAATTATCAACTTTGCCTGAAGCATGTCCGTATAGCACGCAGAGTCCCTGGCGACGCAGTGAATAGAGTGAACCGTGCAGCGTATCTTTACCAACGGAATCGAATACGATATCCACACCGCGCCCTTGCGTAAGTTCGCGAACCGCCTCACAAAAGTTGGTTTCTCTATACAGAATAACTTGGTCAGCACCACATGAGCGCGCGATATCAGCCTTATCGCCGCTACCAACCGTCGCGATAACCCGTGCCCCGCGCATCTTGGCAAGCTGGATCAATATCTGGCCGACGCCGCCCGCACCGGCATGTACTAGACAAGTATCCCCTGCTTTCAGACCGAATTCATGTGTCAAGTAATGCGCAGTCATGCCGTGCGTTATTACCGACGACGCAACATCTAATCCCAGTTCGCCGGGAATCTTGAGCAGACGGTGAGCGGGTACTCGTGCATACTCGGCATAAGAACCCGGATTCCTCGTAAAACCCACTCGGTCTCCAACTGAATAGTTAGCTACCCCTTCCCCGACCTTTGCTACGGTGCCCGAGCCCTCAACCCCAAGCACATACGGCAAGGGGGTGGGATAAGTCGGCGAGTTGGCATATAGCCCGGAGCGCCGGTAGATATCTGTAAAGTTCACCCCAGCGTAAGCCATTTTAACCAGCACTTCCCCGTGCGCGGGATCCGGTTTCGATATTTCGGTAAGCTCAAGCACTTCAGGCCCACCAAATCTCGTTATTTGAATTGCATACATAAAAAAGAGAGGGCGTAGCAGAGCTAAGCACTAAAAGTCAGGGGGAATTACCGCAGCCGCAATGAGCGGCTGCCATTTAGAAAGGGCGATCGCCCTTCACCTGGGTGCGGTGCATGAGACGGCGCGCATTCGGGTCAAATGAATCACGGCGATGCATTGTGCATCGATTGTCCCAAATAAGCAGGTCTCCAACTTGCCATTGCTGCGCCCACGTAAACTCTGGTTTGATTGCGTGCGCCCAAAGTTCGTCCAAAAGCGCTTCACTTTCCTCAAGACTCAACCCCGGGATATAGGCATTCCGACGTCGCCCAAGGAACAACGCTTTGCGTTTTGTAATTGGGTGCGTGCGTACGATAGGATGGACTGCGCCAACAGTCTGTCGAGGATCCGTTACTTCCTTAAATCCTTTCCGCAGCATGCCGGCACTATTGCGACTTGCATCGTGAACACATTTCAGACTGGCAATTTTTCGCTTGAGATCATCTGGTAGGGCTTCATACGCCGCATACATACTGCTAAACCAAGTGTCGCCACCACTTGGCGGGATTTCAATCGAATAAAGTAGGCTTGCGCTTGGCGTTTCTTCCTTGTATGACATGTCGGTATGCCACTCAGCCTCATAGGAGCCAAGCCCTCCGATGGGCTTGCCGTCAACTACAATGTTCGAGATCGCCGTAATTTCAGGAAACTCGGATAAATAGGGTTTGCCAGTCCCAACGGTAGTAATCGGGGCTCGATCCAGCTCACCAAAAAGCTTGGAGAAATTTACAAGCTGTTGCGTTGACATTCCTTGCTGACCACGGAATCTCAACACCAAATGCTGAAACCATGCATCCATTATTTGAGCTACGATTTCGGTAGGAATCGCCTGCCGCAAGTCAACTCCATTAATCTCAGCACCCAATGTTTTGCCAATTGCGGTAACTGTGATTTTGCTCGTAACTATGGCTGTCATTTACCCTCCTGTGACTAATCAAACTCAAGCCGTGCGGTCGCAAGCAAGTCAAACCATACGCTAGTCGCCTTCACTAGGCGCCCCCTTACTAGGCCATTACCCGGACAGGCCTTTCCAGGCTTATTTTATTTTTCGTATATTGCTGGTTGTTATATAGTAGTTGCACACTGGAACTACTATGAGTCAAATACTTCATCATGCACTCACGCGCATGACTCACATGCACCCGAACAGCCTGCTCTGCTGCCAGCACATCCTTGCTTTTTAGTGCTTGCAATATAGCTCGGTTTTGGGCAAGCGATTCCCTGCCGCGATCCAAATGATGATCGAACAAGATAGCCCCGAGTAGTCGCACGCGATCATCTATTACAGCAATCAAGTTTTTGAGGGCATCATTGTTACTTGCATGTGCAATCGACAAATGAAATTGGCGCGTGCACTTTCTAAACTCCTTAACTTTTCCACTCTCCCAGTGCTTTTCGGCTTTGCGAAGTAACTGGGCTAGCTGATCGAGTGCCTTATCATCCAGATTCCCGATAGCCTCGCGCGCGGCTTCGACCTCTAGCGCTTCGCGTACCTTATATATATCCCGGGCTTCTTTCAGGCTGAGGCCCTTGACAACATATCCCCAGCCGGAATCTCTAGTAACCAAACCTTCTTGTTCAAGTCGCCCAAGCGCTTCTCGCACTGGTGTTCGACTGATGTCCAGAGCCTTTGCTATTGCGACAGTCTTTAATCTTTCTCCCGGGCGTAGTTCAAGATTGATAATTCGGTCTTTCAGGTACCAGTACGCGCGGTCTTGTGAGTTGTGGTTACTGGGTAACATAAGGGTAACATAAATGAATACAATTTGCATCCATTTTACGCCAGATAAAATTTTCGTCAACTGCATCAATCATTTTAGGGTGTAACGAATGAAAGGGACTTTCCCCGCCAACTTGTGAGTTAGCCCGGATCAGTTTGAACGAGCCCAGGCTACCTTAACGTAGTGTCCGGGGAAACGTGGGAAACCCAATGGGCGGTTTTGCTTTTAGCGGCCTGTCGGACCATCAAAGTTCGACAGGCCGCTGGGGCGGGCATTCGCTCGCAGCCTGATTATGTCTGGCCTTTCATGTCGTTCTTGATGATCTCGAAACCGGCCTGCAGCGCTTTTTCGATGCGTGCTTTTTCCTTGGCGCTGGATTCGTCGGTCCACTCCCAAAAACCACGCTTCGCTTTCATGCCGACGTGGCCCTTGTCCACCATGTCCTTGATGATGGAAGGATAGGCCGACTCGTTGTGAAGATGGGGGTAGAGCGCGCTGCCGACGAGATAGTTGGTGTCCCAGCCGGACATTTCCTTCTGCAGGATCGGGCCGCAGGCGATGAAGCGGAAGCCGAAGCCGAAACGCACCGCGGTGTCCACATCCTCCGGAGAAACAACACCGTCCTGGATCAGGTAGAGCGCCTCGCGCATCATGGCGTGCTGGATGCGGTTGCCGACGAAGCCGGGCACGTCTTTCTTGACCCAGATCGGCGCCTTGCCGAGATCTTTCATGAGCTTGCACAGGCCCTCGGCGATTTTCGGGTCGGTCGAGTCACTGCTGACGATTTCCACCAGCGGCACGAGGTGCGCCGGCATGAAGAAGTGCGTGCCTGCAATCCGGCCGCGCGTCTTGAGCGATTTTCCGATCTCGCCGATGGGGAAATTCGAGGTGTTGCTGGTCAATGGAATATCGGGACGCGCCAGGGCTTCAATCTGCGCAAACAGCTTTTGTTTCAGCGCGAGATCCTCGGTCGCGGCCTCGATCGCGAGATCGATGCCTTGCCAGTCGATGTCCTCCAGCCCGGCATAGGTTTTGACGCTGTCGGCCCGGGCCGCGCCGGCGCCGAGCTTTTTCAGGCCGGCCTCAATCCTTGCGGGCAAGGCATCGCGGGTTTTCTGCGACGGGCTCATCACGTGAACATTCCAGCCGCCGGCCGCGAAGATGATCGCGATGTCCCCTCCCATGATGCCGCCGCCGATGATGACCGCATTTGATTTCTTGTTTGACATGTTCGACTCCATTAGTCGGGTTGTCGGCAAAGGATTGCCGACCTACAACTACGCACTATTGGGCGGTGCCCTCAGTAACGCGCCGGGCGGTCCATTTCTCTTCGCCGCCGCCGGGAAGCTTTACCACGCCTTCGATGGTGCTGCCGTTGACGCGACCGGTGAATTCGCGTTCCACGCTGCGGGCGCCTGCGGGCTCGATCAGCGTGAAAGTCAGCCGGTCGCCTTGCAGCTTGCCGTTGCGTACCTGGGCCGTCCTGTTGTCGATTTTGGCCAAACCTTCGACCCGCTGGAAATGCTGGCGCAGCGTGATCTCATGATGGCGCGGGCCGCCCCATTGCCAGGTGCCTTCGACTTTGGCCGGCACGATCCACAAATACGCGGTACGGCCCTCGACCGATTCGGTCTGGTCGGGCTGCCAGTCGTCCATGCTGAACGCATGTGAAACGATGCGCGTGCCGGGCTTCATGTTAAGCAGGATGGGCCGCAGCTTGAGGTTGAGCTGGGGCAGAAGGTACATGGTAATTACCGTTGCCTTGCTGAAGTCCGTGGCAAAAATATCGGCTTTCATGAACTCGGCGCGCCCGGCTACGCCTTCCTTCTCGGCATTGCGCTTCGAGAGCTCGACCATGTCCGGGTTGTATTCGATGCCGAGCGACCGTGCGCCGAATTTCTTGGCGGCGGTGATCACGGTGCGGCCGTCGCCGGAACCGAGATCGATCACGTAATCGTTGGGGGTGACCTTGGCCATCTGCAGCATGCGCTCGACCAGGGCCTGCGGGGTGGGCACCCAGATGACATCCTTGCCTTCCTGCCCGACCTGAGGCGTGTAATCCTGTCCGGCCTTGCTGCTTTGGGCATGAGATGCGTCATGCGCAAGCAGGCCGGCTGCGGCAAATACGCTGACAGCGAGCAGGATCGGCGCTTTGCGCCAGAGGAACAACGGCATGGCAGGTCTCCCTTCGGCAAATGGAACGGCGCTCATTATGCCTTAACACTTACCGTGGTGCAGGGATCAGTCCGGCCGCGCGCCTTTGCCGACAACCCGGCTAGTGCGTAGTCGCAGGTCGGCAATGCCCCCACGACACGTTAGCGGAACGCCCGGTGGCGGGAGTGGGGGCCGGGCGCTCCGAAAAGACGTGCATCACCTGCTTCAGTTAGCTGCGGCTTTCCGGGTATCCATTACTTCTCGAACTTCACTTCCAATTCCGTCGTTTCGCCTCGCCGCACCGAGACTTTCTCGGTTACCGTCTTGTAGCCGTCGAGCTTGAAGCGGAACAGGCTGACTCCGACGGGGACTTCGATCTTGAGCGGTGACATCCCGTAGTACACGTCATCGACATAGACCTTCGCCCGCGACGGCGAGGTATGCACCGAGAAGTAGCTGACATTGGCGCCGGCAACCGGCGCGGCGAGCGGTGCAGCGGCCGGTTTGGGCGCCTCCTCGCGCGTCGCCGCCGGCTTTTCGCGCGACGTCGGGGCATGTAGCGTCGTCACCCCCGGCACTGAAGAAATGCTCTTCATCTGGCTGACCACGATCGATTGCGGGTAGGACTTGGCCAGGCTGTCGCGGACCGCGGCGCTGACCTTCCAAGCGAACTCGGATACGCCCTCGCCCAGATATTCGATGATGGTAGCGCGACTGTTGCCATTCACTCCGGCAAAGCGGTCGCCCTTTTCGGTAATCACGCCGGCCCAGACGATTTCGCCGCTCTTGCCCTCGCGCAGGGTGGCTTCCACTGAAATCAAATGTTCGTCGCGCCCGGCGATGTTCAGGGAGAAGGCCCGGGTGACGCCGCTTAACCTGAAATCGGCCGTCTCCCCGGCGCCGACCAGACGAAAGCCGTCGGCGCCGAGCTGGTTTCTCGTCGCGCTTCCGAGCAGGGCGGGGATGTCCTGATCCAGCACCAACTCGCTGACATGCATGTTCGACACCGTCGCCCGGATGTCGCCCACCTTGCGGCCGGGCGCGCCGGGCCGCGCGTCGGCGAAGTCCGCAACCGCCAGGCTCACCGTCTGACCAGCGCGCAACATGGGAATCGCGCCCGGTTTTGCCGGGACGCCGACATGAATGGTCGCCGGGCCGGCAACCAGTTCAAGGGGGTTGGGGATTGAGGGCGTGCGGGAACAACCCGCTACCAGCAGCATTCCGCACAGTCTCAGCATCCCGATTTTCGATAGCTTCTCCATTTGCCTTCCCTGGTTGTTAAACCCGGAGCGGCCTGCCTTGCGCGCCCCTAGCCGCTGTCACGCAAGCCGCGAAGTCACTTGACCTGACTTACGATGTAATCCACCGCCGCCTTGAGTTCCTCGTCGCTTAGGTGGGGCTTATCGGCGCGCGGTGGCATTTCGCCCTTGCCTTCGATCACGCTCTTGTAAAGGGCCTCCATGCCGGTCGCCAGACGCGGCGCCCAGGCCGCCTTGTCACTCGGCTTGGGCGCGTCATCCACGCCCGAGCGATGACACTTGTAGCACACCTTGTCGTAGACCTCTTTCCCGTCGGCGGCGAAGGCAGTACCAAAACACACCGAGATAATGAACAACGCGATCTGCTTTTTCATTCGCTGTGTCCTCCCTTCGCAGCTTGCCGGCAACAGAAATGGATGCCGCTTTCCAAGTAGGCGCCGGAAGGGCGCCCAAGTTTATCGATCGCGCTCAGCCGCAGGAGCCGGCGGGTAAAGCCCGCTGGTGACTGTCGGCTGCAGCGCGGGGTTGGGCGTCACTGTAGCAACCACTGCTTAGCAATAGGCAGGCAGCGCGAACAGTGGGGCAGCCCACGCTGCCAGCTTAATGAACTGAGGCATCTTTCGGGGGATGCCCGTGAGCAGCACCACGGCAAAGACCATCACTGCTTGCAATGCCGCGTATAGGGCTAGTGCCTGATTGTCGGTCCCCCTGGCGCGGCGCAGCCGTATCGAGCAGCAGCCATTCGATGAGCACTGCCAAAGCGTATGCTCCCGCCACCGCAAGCCATAGCCGTCGCGCTGGGCGCGGCGAAATGTGGTTGGCGACCCGTGATGGCTCAAGCGCGGGCAGCGAATAAAGCGCGTCTAGTCGGTCACGCCCAGTGGCTTGTTTTCGCGTAAGGCGCCATTCCGAAAGCGCACGCGCTACGCGACCGGCAAAGCGTCGATAGGGGTGCCGCGACAACCAATGTGAGGTGAGCGTATGCCGGCTCACGACGCGAGCGATGCGGGCGTGGTTGTTCGGTAACGACCAATTCGAAATGCCCGAGGCTAACGCTACGGGTAGCCGGCGAAATACGGCGGTGATGTTGCCACCGTCGGGCGACAGTTGGGTCGAGCGCTCAGTGAAACCCGCTTTTTCTGCAAGCTTGATGAGGGTGGCCGGATTGAAACTGTAGAGATGGGCATCGTGGAAGGTATTGTTCGGCGACTGGCAGGTCGCCTCCACGTTGGGTACCTCGACCACCAGCACGCCATCGGGGCGAAGGGCAGAGTGCAGCTTGCGCAATACCGCGCCCGGGTCCTCAGTGTGCTCCAGCACGTGCCATACCGTGATGAGGTCGAACCTCGCGTCTGGCAGTAACACATCGCCAATGAAGCCGACTGCAACATTGAGGCCGTATTGCTCGGTGGAATAAGTGGCATAGCCCACGTTTGGTTCGACGCCTTGCACGTCGTGCCCAAGCAAAGCGAGGAGATAAGCGAACTCGCCGCCGCCACTGCCAACGTCTAGGACGCGCATGCGGCCATGCAGAAGAGATCTGATTTTTTCAAGCCGCGACAGCGCAACCATGCCGGCTCGCACGACATGCCTTGGCTTCGGAACCGTAACTCTCTTGTACGCGAGGCGATACTGCTCTTGATAAAACTGCCGCACGTTATGCGGGCGTGGGTCAGACCATACCAATCCGCAGTTAACACACGCGACTGTACGCAAGCGATTGCCGCCGCGACCACGGTATGAGAGTACGGTAACTTCGGTACCCTCGCACAGATTGCATGGGATATCGGCTTTCATTCGATCGTTCATAGCAGAGTCATTGCGGAGCCGTTACGCCCGCCTTGGGCTGTTCTGCAATTTTCACCTCTTGTTTCAGACATAGCCTTTGCCACCGAAGCCCTTTGGGCTTTTTGCGGCATCGGCCGCGTCGGCCAGGGCCGACTGCCACGGAAACAGCAACAGTGCCATGATAACAGATCCCGCTCTATTCATGGGTCGCTCCCCGTTAAAGTGGCGATGTACTCGGCCACCGCACGGATTTCCTGTTCGTTCATGCGTTTGGCGACGGCGCGCATAACCGATCGACTGTCGTTGTCGCGCTCGCCGCTCTTGAAATTCATCATCTGCTGGATAGTGTAGGGGGAATGCTGGCCGGCCAGACGGGGGTACTTGTCAGTGCCCCTGCCGTCCTCTTCATGGCATCCCGAGCAGGCCGGCACCGCGCTACCGACGATACCTTCATCGAAAATCGTCTTGCCCAGTGCGGCGAGTTTGGCATCCGCCGCGGCGCCCGGCGTCGGCTTCTTCTTGCTGTAATACGCGGCCAGTGCATCGAATTCCTTCTCGCTGACCATGCCGATGATCTCGCTCATGACGGGGCTCTTGCGCTTTCCGCTTTTGAAGTCCGCCAGTTGCCTGGCTATGTACCCCGCATCCATCCCGGCCAATTTCGGATTCTCCGGGATGGTGCTGTTGCCGTCCGGGTTGTGGCAACCGGCACACAGCTGAAGCCGCTCTTCGAGAGGTGGGTTCTCCTGGGCGCAGACGGGTGACAAGGGCAACAAAGCGCCGGCCAGCAACAGCAACCCATACCGAAATAGTCCGGATTCCTGCTGGACTATTCTTCCCCCCTCGTCTCGCCCTGGCCGGAAAGAGCCTCCGGGCCACACGCGGATAGCCGAAAAAAACAGGGAAAAGGCCTCGCCTCTCGCCTTCCCCCCGATTTTTTCCACAAGATTCATATTCCAACGGTCGCCGCGATCAGAAGCCGACGGACAACATGAGGGTGGTAAGAGAGTCCCCCGGTGTGAGGGAACCGGCGTAACGTCCGACGGGTACGGCACCCCCGCGACTGCGCTTGCTGTGCAGCAACTGCAGTTGCACGTTCTGGGCGTACTGGTAGGTACCGCCGATGGTCGTGGCATTGTCGGAACTGTTGGCGGCGGCACTGCCGGTGTTGCCGCTGCGATAAGCGAACATCAGCGTCGCCTTGTGGGGGATGACACCGAGTTCAGCCGCGATCGTGGTGGCTTTCCGGGCGTTCGGATTGGCGTTGAACAGGTTGGCGACGGCTGCGCCGACGGGGGTCCCCGCCGCCTCGGCGTGGGTCAGATAGATACCGAGGGGCAGGTTGCCGACCGCGCCTTGGGCCTGGGCATCCACCGCCCACGCTTTGGTGGCAACCGTCACGACGGTACCGGGGGCCAATGCATTGCCCTGCTTCGACGAACCGCTCCAGGACTGCACGCCTACACCTAGCGCCCAGTCGCCGACAGAGGGCGTCAGCGCGGCGCGGAAATAGGTGGAACTGGGGTTGCCGTTGGCACGTCCTTCCGCCACCGCGGCGTGGTTGGGCGACCATTTCGAGACGTTAATGAAGAACTTCGGATCCCAGAGCACGAAGGCGGCCCCCATGGCTGGGGTTGCGGTGTTGATGTACTGCTGCGCCGAGCTTTCGTTGCGGTGCTCCATCACGCGGATATTGCGCACCGCGCCGGTGTTCAACAGTTCAAAGCCGTAGGACGTGCCCAGTGCATCGGTGGTGTAGGGAACCACGCCGAACTTCATGTCGCCCGCCTTGAACATGAAGGGCATCTTGAAGCCGGCCAGGAATGGCGCGGCGCCGTTGGCCAACTGGCCTTCCAGCATGTAGCCGATGTTCTCGGTGATGCGGCCGCCGAAGAGCAGAGCGAACTCATCGGGGAACTGCCATTCCCCACTCGCTGCCGTAGGCGTGTTCGGCGCATCGGTACCGTTGGTGTTCTGGTAGCGTAGCTTGAGGAAAAGGCTGGCATTCAGCACGTTGGGCAGCGACAAATCCTTGCCCTTCAGGGTGCCCTGCTTGCCCATGGCGGTAAAGCCGCCCGCCTTGAACTCCTGCCCGTAGTCGTTGAGCGCCGGATAGTGCTGGAAGTGGCAGGCGTTGCATGCCTTGTCCGTCTGCCGGGCAAAAGCCGGGGTTGCCTGGCTCGGCGTCGATACAATGGCCGTTGCCATAAAGAAAGAGGTGGAACATAGGTAGAAGATTCTGGTTATTCTGCTAAACATGATCGTCCTCCCATAAGAAAGAGACATTCGGAACCGCTCCCCCTGGATAGTTGCCAAGGCTGAAGAGGGCTTCTGTTTGTTGCGCTTGTTTTTTCCCACATATCGAACGGGATGGCCACGGGCTTGCGTCCCAAATTGATCCAGACAAAAGTCGCTAATTGCTTAGACTTTAGTCTGACGAGGAATCGGGCCATCGGTGATACCATCGCTCGTGTGCTTGGCGTTCGTGCTCAGATACCGAGTGACCCCGATGCTGATAGCCCTGAAGCGAGCTTTCGACCGCCTGAGCTTTTCGCGTCAGTTCCTGCTGGTGAGCGCCGTGATCCTGGTGGGTGGCATGGCGGTCATCGGCACTTGGCTCGGGCGGCAGATCGAGAGCAACGCGGTCAACCGCGCCGCGGCGATCGCGGCGGTTTACGTGGAGAGCATCCTCGCGGCGCAACTTGATGCCCTGCCAACCACTGATGTCTTGGACAGCGGAACGCACGCCGCACTCGACCGCGTGTTTGTCGAAGGGCCGCTGCACCGCAAGGTGGTCCGCTTCAAGCTCTGGAGCGCCGATGGACGCATCCTCTACAGCAGCGACCATGAACAGGTGGGACGCCGCTTCGCGGTGGAAGGGCGGCTCGCCGCGGCTTTCGCGGGTGAGTTGCAGGCCAGGATAAGCGATCTCAACGAGCCCGATAACCGGCCCGAGCGGGAGCGCTGGCCGCAACTGATCGAGGTCTACGTGCCGGTGCACGCAAGGGGAGGCATCGCGGTCGCCGAGTTTTATCACTCTATGGAGAACGTGGGCCGCGAGATCCGCGCCGCCCAGCAGCGCAGCTGGCTGCTCGTCGCGGTCGCCGCCGCCGCGATATACATGCTTCTGTACGGCCTGGTGCGCCGCGCCAACGATACCATCCTCAATCAGCAGCGCGACCTGCGCCGCCAACTGGACAAGTTGCGCACCGCGCTCGGCGAAAACGAGTGTATGCGCGAGCAGCTGCACGAGGCCGGCACACGCACCACCGCGCTCAACGAGCAGTTCTTGCACCGGGTCGCCGCCGACCTGCACGACGGGCCGGCGCAGGAGGTTGCCTTTGCCCTGCTGCGCTTCGACGATCTTACCAAGGAGTGCAGCGACTGTATGTCGGCCCGGGACGATGCATCGCGCGACCTCCGAAGAATCCGCAACGCCCTGCGCTCCTCTCTCGCGGAGCTGCGCACGATCGCCTCCGGATTGGGGATGCCGGGCATCGCCGATCTCTCGCTCGCCGACACGGTTCGGCACGCCGTGCGTGACTTCGAGCGCAAGTCCGGGAGAACGGTCCAGGTGGAGGTCGACAAAGCGCTGGCCGAGGCCCCGCTTGCGGTCAAGATCACCGTGTACCGGCTGCTCCAGGAGTCGCTAACCAATAGCTGGCGGCACTCGCATGGGGCCGCGCAGCAGGTGCGCGCGTGGCGCTGTGACGGCCAAGCGCTTGTCGAAGTTGTGGATCAGGGCACCGGCTTCGATGTTCAGGCGGCTTTCGCCTCCGGGCGGTTCGGGCTTTCGTTCATGTGTGAGCGCGTTCGGTTGCTCGGCGGCGTCTTCGAGGTCGACTCCGTCCCCGGACACGGCACGCGCATCCATGCCCGGCTCCCCCTATCGCTGGAAGAGACAGCACATGGCTAGGCCGATCCGCATTCTGCTCGCCGACGACCATCCACTGTTCCGCGAAGGCGCCGCCCACTCTCTCGGCGCGGAGCCCGATCTTGAGGTGATCGCCCAGGCCGGCAGCGGCGAGGAGGCGGTGGAGCTGGCACAGCGCTTGCGCCCCGACGTGGTGCTCCTGGATATCACGATGCCTGGGCTGGGAGGCATTGCGGCCGCCGGAGCGATCGCCGCCAGCGCGCCGGAAGTGCGCATCATGATGCTGACCGTCTCGGAGAACGAGCCAAACTTGTTGGCCGCTCTCAAGGCGGGGGCGCACGGATACGTGCTCAAGGGGGTGTCGGCGAGCGAGTTGCGCGCCATCATCCGCCGCGTGGCCGGCGGGGAGACCTATGTTACACCCGCGCTTGCCGCGGAGCTGCTGACCGAGCTTTCCCGCCCACGCCCACTCGATTCGTTCTCCGCGCTTACGGCGCGTGAGTACGGCGTGCTCAAACTCGTCAGCCAGGGGCTAAGCAACCGGGAGATCGGCGAGCGCCTGCACCTCGCCGAAAAGACTGTCAAGCATCACATGACGAGCATCCTGCAAAAGCTGCATGTGCGCTCGCGCACCGAGGCGGCGCTGATCGCCATGCAGCGCGGCTCGTCCGCGCTCCCCGACGCCGACGTCCGCCGCGCACTATTCGGGCAGAAAACGGTAGCGGACGGGAAACCGCGCTGGCGACCGAAATAGCTGGCGTCGGGACACCAGCGGGATGTTTGTCCGGCAGCACGCCGGTCGAGAAAGCGCCGCTCAAGGCGTGCGAATGTCGGCATCTTCGTGTTCTGAAAGAGGTGCGACATGGGTCAGGGGAGAGGCGTTTCGAGCGCCATTGCGACGTGATGACCGGGGCGCTCAGCCATGCCGACCGGCGAGCGCCGGCGCGGTGGTGAGGAGCTTGATTCGCCGGGGGACACAAAGAGTGTCGAGCCGATGGCTGCGCGCGTGCCGCCGCGCAACATGCGCTCGGCGCATCGGTCCATGCACCACCCTGGTGGCAGACTCCGAGCACGCCTCGCCCCTCACTGTTTTTGGATCCGGCCGTCGATGGTGGCGCCGCCGGCGATCATGGCGTCGATCTCGGCGTCGGAGTAGCCGATCTCGCGCAGAATCTCGACGCTGTGCTCACCGAGCTTGGGGGCCGGGTTCCAGTCGCGGCGCGCGCCGCACGACCATTTGTTCGGCAGCCGCATGTTGCGCATCCTGCCTTCGGTCGGATGGTCCTTCAACTCGAAGAAACCGATGTCCTGCAAATGCGGGTCCTCGAGCAGGCTGTCGAGCGTGTGATAGGGCATCGCCGGCACATCGTTGCGGTCGAAGATTTCGAGCCACTCCGCGGTGGTCCGGGCTTTTAGCGCCTCCATGCGGATCCGGAAGTACTCCTTCACGTGGGCAAAGCGCGCCTGCACGCTGCAAAAGCGCGGATCGGCCTTCAACTCGGGACGGCCGATGGCATCGAAAAACGCGAACGCCTGGTCGTTGGTGTTGGCCGAAATGCAGATCCAGCCGTCCCGGGTCGGGATCGGCTTGCCGAGCGGGTCGAGCAGCCGCGGATCACCGGTGCCGCCCAGCGGCGGCTCGAAGGTCTTCAGATACATGTGCTCTTCGAGCACGAACTTGACCAGGTTCTCGAACATGGGAACCTCGATCGCGCAGCCTGCGCCGGTCCGCGTGCGCCGGTAAAGCGCCATCGTGATCATCTGCACCGCAATGAGCCCCACCACCTTGTCGGCGACCACCATGGGGACAAAGCGCGGCTCGCCGGTGGCGCGATGATGCAGCGCGGCCATGCCGCCCGCG
>JAIESJ010000189.1 GCA_019746155.1 Burkholderiales bacterium | reverse complement strand
GTCGGGTACACCACCAGCGCCATGGTGCGCGTGCTGGGGGATTACCTGATGCAATGGCGCGTGCGCGAGCTCGCGCTGGGAGAACGGTAAATGGCTGCAGTCATGCAACAGGCCGCCGCAGGGGGACGGGTCGCCACACGCGGTGCCATCAAGATCGAGGACGTGGTCAAGATCTACGACCCGGAAGGCGCCGCCGTGATGGCCGTTGACCATTGCTCGCTCGACATCGCGGCCGGCGAGATCTGCATGGTCGTTGGCCCTTCGGGCTGCGGCAAGACGACCCTACTCAATGCGATCGCCGGCTTCCACGAAATCACCTCGGGCCGCATTACGCTCGACGAGGAGGTGCTGTGCAGCGCCGAGCAGCCCAAGGCCGAACCCGGCTCCGACCGCATCGTGGTGTTCCAGAACGGTGCGCTGTTTCCGTGGAAGACCAACCTCGAGAACGTCGCATTCGGGCCGATCATGCAGGGCAAGCTGACGCGCCTCGAGGCGACGGAAAAGGCGTTGAGCATGATGGCGGATGCGGGGCTCTCGGGCGTCGAGCACAACTATCCGGGGGAAGTCTCCTCTGGCGTGCGGCGGCGCGTGGAGATCGTGCGCGCGCTCATGAACGAGCCGCGGGTGCTGCTGCTCGATGAGCCGTATCGCGCGCTCGACTCGCTCACCAAGTCGGTGATGCATGAAGCGCTACTCGAGATCTACTACAAGAACAAGGTGACGATCTTCTTCATTACCCACGATCTGGAGGAAGCGATTTTTCTCGGTCACAAGGTGGCGATCATGACGACGCGCCCGTGCCGGCCGAAGAAGGTACTGGAAGTGGATATCCCGCATCCGCGCGACTACAGCGTGCTTACCTCGAAGCGTTTCCGCGAGTTGATCGATGAGACCAACGAGGCGGTGCACGAAGAGGCGTTAAAGGCGTTCGCCGCGGGCGAGAAAGAGGGTTAAACGGCAATGGCGATGACCAAGCAAGCTCTTTTCACCCGGACGCTGCTACGCGGCCTCGTCTCGATCGCGGTGTTCCTGATCCTGTGGGAGCTCGGCGCGCGCTCGAAGCAGTGGCTCATGCTCGACGCGTTCGAATGGCTGCGCAGCGTGCTCGCGGCAGTCGGCTGGGACAAGAAGTACCTGCCGTGGATCGGCGCGGTGCCGGCGCCGACGGAAGTACTGAAGGCGTGGGTTGCCGTGCTGGGCGAGCAGGGCTACTGGCACAGCTGGTATATGAGCTTCTTCCGCGTCATGGGCGGCTTCATCGCGGCGATGATCATCGGCATTCCGTTCGGCTTGCTGCTCGCCGTGAGCCGCACCGCCTACGGCATCGGCTTCCCGGTGTTCGAGGTGCTGCGGCCGATCCCGCCGCTGGCGTGGGTGCCGGCTTCGATCATTTTCTGGCCGACCCAGGAATTGTCGATCACCTTCGTGACCTTCCTCGGTGCGTTCTATACCATTGTGATCAACGTGGTGGGCGGCGCCAAGTCGATCGATGTGCGTTACTTCCAGGCGGCGCGCTCGATGGGTTCGTCGCAATGGGACATTTTCCGGCGTATCATCCTGCCCGGCACGCTGCCGTCGATCGTGGTCGGTTCGGCGGTCGGCATGGGAATCACCTGGGAAGTGGTGGTGGCGGCCGAAATGATCTCGGGCGGCGGCAGCCAGATCGGCGGCACCAGCGGCGGCGGGCTCGGGTTCTTCATCTGGAATTCCTATGTCGGCGGCTCGTACGAGCAGATCGTGGTCGGCATGATCAGCATCGGCATCGCGGGCTTTCTGTCGAGCGAGCTCTTGCGCGCACTGGGCAAGTACGTGACGCCGTGGCTGCGGTTGAGATGACAATCGGCAGGGTCAAAACATGAACCAGACGGAAACCACCAAGCAAAAAATCGATGCGGGCGAGATTATCGTCGCCAACATGAGCAAGTACTACGGCGCGGTGCAGTTCCACAAGGACGTCGTCAAGGACTGCTCGTTCGCCATCGAACGCGGCAAGCTCACGGTGATGATCGGCCCCTCGGGTTGCGGCAAAAGCACGTTGATCCGCCTGCTCGCCGGATTCGAGAAACCCAGCAGCGGCACCATCACGTTGAACGGCCATCCCATCACCGGCCCCGCTCACGACCGCCTCGTGTTATTCCAGGAAACGGCGCTGTTTCCGTGGATGACCACCTACGACAATATCCTCTACGGCCCGCGGGCGCGCGGCGAAGTCACCAAGGAAACGCTGGATCTGGCGGAGTTCCTGCTCAACAAGGTGGGATTGCAGGATTTCCGCAGGAAATACCCGATGCAGCTCTCCGGCGGCATGCAGCGCCGGGCGGAGCTGGCGCGCGCCATGATCAACAACCCGCAGGTGATGATTCTCGACGAGCCGTTCCGCGGCCTCGATGCGATGACCAAGGAACTGATGTGGGAGTACTACTCGACGCTCTACGAGGAAAACCGCCGCACCAACTTTTTCGTCACTACTGATATCGATGAGGCGATCTTCCTGGCTGACCGGCTGCTCATCATGTCGAACATCCCGACCCAGGTGCGCGCGGTGCTGGAAGTCGACGTGCCGCGCCCGCGCAAGCTGACCGATATCGTGGAAAACGACCGCGCCAACGAGATCAAGATGGAAGCACTGTCGATCCTGCATGAGGAAGCGATGAAGTCGTTCTCGCGCGGCAGCAAAGCGGCGGCGGACTTTGTCGAGGCGTATTCCAGGCGTGTTGCCAAGACGTGAAGCGCAGAAGGATTGCATGAACTGGCTGTTTGCTCGCGATACCGTCATCGCCCTGGCGATTCTCGGGGCGATCGTATCGACGCTGGCCGCGGTGCTGCAAAGCCGCGGCACCATCGATGAGCAACGCGCCAAGCAGTTGAATCTTGCCGGCTATGGGTTCATGGCGGCGAGCATGTTTTTATTCGTGGTGATCGGCTTCCGCTCGTAGGCGGGTGGGCCGGCTCGCGACCACAACCGGGAAAGGAGTCTATGACTGCCAAGATCATCGATGGCAACGCCGTTGCCAGACATGTCCGCTCGGAATGGAAGAAGCGCGTCGATGCGCTGAAAGCGCGGGGAGTGCTTCCGGGCCTGGCGGTGATCATCGTCGGCGACAATCCGGCTTCCAAGGTCTACGTACGCAACAAGGTCAGGGCGTGCGCCGAACTCGGCCTGCATTCCGAGGTGCACGAGTTTCCGGCCAGCGCGATCCAGGAGGCCGTTATCCGCCGCATCCGGGAACTCAACCAGAATCAGGCGATTCACGGCATCCTGGTGCAGTTGCCGTTGCCGCCGCAGTTCGAGCCGCGCAAGCTGCTGGGCGCAATCGCGGTGGAGAAGGACGTCGACGGTTTCCATCTCTACAACGTCGGCGGCCTGGTGGTGGGCGAGAACAATATCTTCCCGCCATGCACGCCGTACGGCGTGCAGTGCCTGCTTGAATACGAGAACATACCGATCGAGGGGCAGAACGTGGTGGTGGTCGGTGCCAGCAACATCGTCGGCAAGCCGATGGCGCTGATGCTGATGGCGAAGGATGCGACGGTCAGCATCTGCCACATCAAGACGCGCGATCTTGCCCAGTACACGATTCTTGCCGACATTCTGATTGTGGCGGCGGGCTGTCCCGGCCTCATCACCGCGCCGATGGTCAAGCGCGGCGCGGTAGTGATCGACGTCGGTATCAACCGCTTGCCGGACGGGCGGCTGATCGGCGACGTGGACTACGGCAGCGTCAAGGAGAAGGCTTCCCATATCACGCCGGTGCCGGGCGGCGTCGGCCCGATGACAGTTACCATGCTGTTGTGTAATACTGTCGCGGCCGCCGAGCGTTTTGCCGCCAAGAATGCCGATACCAATATCAATAGTCCGGTTCCAATATAATCATCCTCGGAACTATCTCAAGAGCCCCTGCGCGTGGGACAAAGGTCGGTTGAAATGCAGTTCTAGGCGGGAGCCCACGGCAATACCGCGAGTATTGCAAGGGTGGGCAATAATGAGATACACTCCACCCGCCTTGTTCCCCTGGATTGCAACCAAAACGCATCACGTGAGGGTTCTTGAGATAGTCCTTGACGATGACCGCCAGAGTCCTTGACGGAGCGGCCATCGCCCGGCAGGTTTACTCCCTGCTCAGACAGCGCGTAGCAGCTCTCGACCGCCACGGCGTGCGGCCGGGACTGGCTGCAGTCCAGGTCGGCGACAATCCAGCCTCCCGCATTTATGTCAGAAACAAGGTCCGCGCCTGCACCGAGGCAGGGCTTTATTCCGAGGTGCACAGTTTTGACGCCGATTGCCCGGAGTCGGTGGTGCTCGCCACGCTCGACAAGCTCAACCGCAACCCGTGCATTCACGGCATCATCGTGCAACTGCCGCTGCCGCGGAGCCTCGACGCCACGCGCATCCTGCAGTCGATCGCGGTGGACAAGGACGTCGATGGCTTCAACTGGCGCAACCTTGGGGCACTGGTTGATGCCCATCCCACATTCGTGCCGTGCACGCCACTCGGCGTGATGACCATGCTCGATCACGCCGGTATCCCGGTCGAAGGACGCAATGCGGTCGTGGTAGGACGTAGTGGCATCATCGGCAAGCCGATGGCGCTGCTGCTAATAGCGCGCGGCGCGACCGTCACCGTCTGCAATTCAAAGACTGCGGATCTGGGCGGATTCACGGCGCGCGCCGATATTCTGGTGGTTGCAACCGGCAAGGCCGGTCTCGTAGATGGCACGATGGTCAAGCCCGGCGCGGTGGTGATCGACGTCGGCATCAACCGCTTGCCGGGCGGGCGGCTGACCGGGGATGTCGAATATCGAAGCGCCAGGGAAAAGGCATCCTGGATTACCCCGGTGCCGGGCGGTGTTGGCCCGATGACGGTGGCGATGCTGATCGCCAACACGGTGGTGGCGGCGGAACGCAGCGTCGCGGTGTACCCTCTTGCGACAGCGAATCAACGCGTATGTCGTACCAGGAATTTCGCCGGATCGTAAAAGGGCAAACGCGCCACGCGCGCAGTGAGACCTGCGCCCACCGTTACCCGAGTGCCAGGGTAACGGTCTGCATCATCGACAAAACCGAGCCCGATAGCTCTGTTCAGGACCGGTGACCAGCAGACGCTGGTCAGTTTTGCGATTCCCGGCGCGGGTAGATCGCCCGCCGTGGCAGCAGCCAGTGTCGGCACATCCGTTCCGTCAATTGCCAGTCCCGCCAGGCGTCGCTGTGGCGTCTGCCGGCGCCGAGCGAGCATTGATAATTTTCCTATAAAATCATGATGATAAAAATCCATAAGGCGCGTGAATCCCAGCTCGAACGGGGTCACCGGCAACGCCAACTCTCGCGTGAACAGAATATGGCCGGCCTCGATGCGCAGCGTGTCGATGGCTTCAAACCCGCACTCGGCAAGACCCCAGTCCGCGCCAGCACGTAACAACGCCTGCCACAACGCTGGCGCGGTTTGTGCCGGCGCCACTAATTCATAACCGGTTTCGCCGCTGTAACTGATGCGCGCAATGAGACACGTTGCCCCCTCGAAATCGGCCGCAGTGAAGCCGTAATAGGGCAGTTCTTGCGGCGGGTTGGCGGCAAAGCAGCGGCGGACTATCTGCCAAGCGTGCCGTCCCTGCAGCGCGAGCACAGCATGCTCGCGAGAGCGGTCGGCGAGGCTGACGTCGTAACCGCGGGCGAGCAGTGCGACATGCTGCAGGTCATCGTGGCGCCCGACGAACAACAGATAGCGCTCGGAGCCCAGCCGCCACACTGTCGCGTCGTTGAGTACGGTGCCGTCTTCGCGCGGCAGCAGGGTATAAGCCAGCCGCCGGCCGGCCAGTTGCGCCAGGTTGCGAGTCTGCAAGCGGTGGAGGAAGGCGAGACTGTCACGTCCTTCGATTTCGGCGCAAGCCACGAACGAAAAATCAAACAGCCCGGCGGCACGCCGCGTCGCCTGGTGCTCGGCAGCAGGATCGGTAAAATACGCCGGCGTCCTGAGCCCGTGCGCGAACTCGATATGAACGATGCCGCGCTGCTCGAAGTGGCGCTCGAGCGGTGTTCTTGTCACAGCAGTCCGAGGACGCGGGCAATCAGGAAGATGCCGACCGCGATGCACAGCACGGCGACGAATTTCCTGAGCGATTCGGTGTTAACGGCGTGTACGATGCGGGCGCCGACGAACACGCCGGCGATCTCGAGCAGCGTCACCACCGCCGCCACGGTGAAATTGACGGTGCCGAACTTGAGGTTGCCGAGCGTGCCGGAACCCGCGGCGATGATCTGAATCACCTGACTCGCGCCGATCGAGGGCAGCGCCGGGAAACCGAACAGCACCATCAGCGGCACCGACAGGGCGGGACCGCCGACGCCGGTCAGTCCCGAGCCGAAGCCGGAGACCGAGCCGATCGCGGCCAGCAGCGCCTGCTGCGCCTTCCCTCTACCGTGAAATGCCGGCTGGCGCAGCCCGCGCCAGGTGGCGAGCGTATAGACGCCAGCGAAAATGATGATGCCGGCCAGGATGATGACGAGCGCTTTCGGCTGAGTCAGCGAATTCATCCAGGCGCCGAGGAAAGCGAATAGTACCGCGCCGAGACAGACCGGAGTGGTGATGTGCCAGTCGATGCTGCCGCGACGCTGGAACATCACGGTGCCGGTGATGCCGGTAAAAGCGAAGGTGAATAGTGCGGTTGCCATCGCCTCATGAATATTCAGCCCGGCGAACGCCGTCAGGGCCGGAATCAGCAGGATGCCGCCGATACCGACCGCGCCGATCAGCGCACCGACGCCGAAGGCTATGGGCACCAGCCAGACGAGCTCAGGCATGAGCGGGTTGGGATTCTACCGCCGGGAACGCCGAGGTGAAATCGCTCCGCGGCCGGCTCCTGCGCCCTCTGCGGCTAAGGATTTTCAATGCGTCAGCCGGACGCGAACGCCGTTAGGTTGCTGGTGATCAGCAAGTTGAGCTGCTTCATGATGCGATAACCGAGGCTGTGGTCCTGGTCCATCAGGATCAGCAGCTGATCACCGTTGATAGCGAGCACCGTGCACGGCGTGATGCACAACGCGGTCGCGATGCGCTTCTGCGCGCTTTCCACCAGTGCGGCCCAGCCGAACACTTCACCACGCTTCAGTATCTGGCCGGCGTGGGCCTGGCGGTTGCCGAGCCCGATAGTGAAGCGCACCATGCCGTCGACCAACACGTAGAAATCGGCTGCCGGTTCACCCAAACTATAGATGCAGCTGTCCTGCGGATATTCCTCGAACCGGACGAGCCGGGACACCTGGTCAAGCTGCTGTGGCGTCAGCTCTGAAAAAAACGCGGTATACGCCAGGATTTCGCTGCAACTCGGCTTGGCGGCCGCTGTGCTGGAGAGATTCACACTGTGCTTTCGTGAGATGCGCTATTTTTTCCAGCCGACCATTTCCCTGAAGCGCTTCAGCTCGTCCTCTTTCATGAAGACGGTGTGCTCCTTGCCCGGATAGATGCGCTTGCGCACCTCGTCGCGGTAATCGGTCAGGCCCTTCTCGATAATCGGCACCAAATCGACGTAAATCTTGGAGTGTCGCGGTACGTGTTTCTCATAGAGGTGGAACAGGTCCGAGCCGATGATGTGCACGCCATGGGCGCGATTACCTGCGCCCAAGCTGATGACCGGTACCGGCAGGGTTTCAGCCAGATATTCACAGACCTCCGAGGTTGTTACTTCGCACATGATCGAGAAGCAGCCTGCATCCACCATGGCCCAGGCGTCGTCGACCAGCTCCTTGGCGCGTTCGGCGGTCTTGCCTTGCGCGGCGAAGCCGCCGAGTTGCGGCATGCGCATCGGCGTGATGCCGATGTGTCCCTGCACCGGGATGCCGGCCTTGACAATCGCCTCGATGTACTTGGCGTGATGCTGGTTGCCTTCGCATTTCATCACTTCGGCGCCGCCCTGCGACACGTACTTGGCGGCGTTGTCGACCGCCTGCTGGGCCGACAGATGAAAGCTCATGTACGGCATGTCCACCATGCGCAGACCGTACTGCGAACCGCGCTTGACCGCCTGCGCCATGAACATCACTTCTTCGAACGACACGGAGGTGGTGGTTTCGTGGCCGAACAAAACCATGCCGCCGGTATCGGACACGCACAGAATGTCGATGCCGACGCGGTCGGCGATGATTGCCGTCTCGTAGTCGTAGACCGCGAGCTGGGCGATGGGCTCGCCTTTTTTCATTTTTTCCATCAGCATCGGAATCGTGACCTTCTTGCGTTTTTCGGCTGCTTGTTCCGCCATTTCACCCTCCTTAGATTGGTAAGCTTGAGAAAACAAGGACAAATGAAAGCAAGCTGTATGCCAATCCGCTTTTAATACAATCAGTTAGTTTTTAAGGGGGATTAGCCGGCTTGTTTTGTGTTTTACCCAAGCTAGTTTCCTAAGGAAACGTTTTTCTGTTTCGTTACGAATCTTGCGGAAGTCGGCCTGCCCGTCGAAATCCGGCGGTTAAGCTTCAGCCGATGGGCGGGGTGGCCGCGTACCGCTGCGGCGCAGTCCCCAGCGGTTGCGCCGCACCCACAATGCCTTGCGGCCGATGCCGAGCATGGCGGCGAGCTCCGCCTCGCTGTGCGCGTGCTGGTAGCGGCGCACGAATTCCTCGATGTAGTGTTCGATCGACAGTGCTTTTCCCAGCGCCTCTTCGGTAAACTCGCCGAGCAGCGTGGTCTTGTCATTGGTGGTGCCGACATCGACGAAGTCCTTGCACGACAGCAGCTCGTTGTCGGCAAGAATTACCGCACGCTCGATCAGGTTCTCCAGTTCGCGCACATTGCCCGGCCAGCGGTAGGAGTGCAGAAACTGGCGTAGGTCGTCGGTCATGCCGGTGATGCGTTTTCCCAGCCGCCGGCTGTGCAACTCGATGAAATGCCGGGCGAGGGTCTCGACGTCATTACCGCGATCCCGCAGCGGCGGCACGTGGATATTGATAACGTTGATCCGGTAGAACAGGTCGGCGCGAAACAGGCCTTGTGCCGTCACCGTTTTGAGATCGCGGTTGGTGGCTGCCAGAAAACGCACATCGGTATGGTAGACGTGCTTGGAGCCGAGCGGGCGCACCTGCCTTTCCTGGATGATACGCAGGAGCTTGACCTGCAGCGCAAGCGCGAGCTCCGAGATCTCGTCGAGGAACAGCGTGCCGCCGTGCGCTTCGCGAATCAGGCCCTCGGAAGCCGTGACGGCGCCGGTATAGGCGCCCTTGGTATGACCGAACAACTCGGACTCCAGCAGGTCGGCGGGAATCGCGCCGCAATTGATCGGCACGAACGGGCCTTCGGCACGCGGGCTGGCGTAATGGATGGCTTGCGCCACCAACTCCTTGCCGGTGCCACTTTCGCCCTGGATCAGTACGTTGGCGTCGGAGGCCGCGACCTTGGTGATCAATTCGAACACGCGCTTGATGCCGGCACTGTCACCGATGATCTTGTTGCTTGTGAACACTCTCTTCAGGTTGCGCTTCAGCATCGCGTTCTCGCGGCGCATGCGCCGCTCGTTCAAGGCACGCTCCACGGCGCGGCGGAAATCGTCGTTGCTGAACGGCTTGATGATGTAGTCAATGGCGCCGCAGCGCAGCGCCTCGATCGCGGTGTCGAGCGAAGAGAAGCTCGTCATCAGAATCATCGGCAGGTCGACACCGGCTTCCTTGACGCTGCGGATGATCGAGAGGCCGTCGTGGTCCGGCAGGCGCAGATCGGTGACCAGGAGGTCGAATTCGCCGGACTGCGCGCGCACGAGCCCGTCGGCGCCGCGCGTTGTGAGTTCGGTCTGGCAGCCCAGCTGGTCGAGCAACAAACGCACCGATTCACCGACGCCGGGATCGTCTTCAATGATCAGGATGCGTTCGTTACGCGGTGCCTGGGTTTCGCTCATGGGCGTCGTTCATGCAGCGGCAGCGTCACGTAGAAACAGGCGCCGCCTTCAGGGTGGTTTTCGGCCCGCAGACTGCCGCCGTGCTCGATCACGATCTCGTTGCTGATCGCCAGGCCCAGACCGGTGCCGTGGCCGGAAGGCTTGGTGGTGAAGAACGGCTCGAACAGGCGCCGCAGGTGTCCCGGCGCAATGCCCGGCCCGCTGTCGCGGATCACGATCTCCGCCTGCAGTGGATTGAGCTGCCGGCTGGAAATGATGATCCGGCCCGAGCCGTTCATCGCCTGCGCGGCGTTGAGGAGGATATTGGCAAACACCTGCTCGAGCTGGTCGCTGTTGCCGACGATCCACAGGCTCGGGTCCGGCCGGCAGGCGACTTCCACGCTGCGGAATTGCGGGTCCTGGCGCAAGTTCTGCAGCGCTTCGGTGACCGGCTGGTCGAGCTTAAGCAAGGTCTTTTCTTCGCTGCCGGTGCGCGAAAAATCGTTGAGCTTTTTGGTGATGTTCAACACGCGCCGCACGTTGGTCGCGATATTGTCCAGCCCGCGTTCGAGTGTTTCCGGCGACAGCGGCTTGCTCGACTGCAGCAGCTGCACCATTGAATGGATCACGGTCAGCGGGTTGGCAACTTCGTGGCACACGCCGGCGACCATGAAGCCGAGTGCAGCAAGCCGCGCGGTTTGTGCGCTGCCGAGATCGAACTCGCGCACGTGCGGCTGTTCGGTGATGATGAGACAGGCGCCCAGCGGCAGCCGCCGCACGCATATTCGCTCGTGCACTCCGGACCGCGGCTGGATCGCGTCGGCGTCTTGCGGGGTCAGCCATGGCTGCTCGCCGCATAACGCCGCATAGTATTCGGGGAAGAGCTCGGAGAGGCGGGTGTCGGCGATCACGCTTGGCACGCGGCCGCGGCTTTTCATCTCCCGGTTGATGAAGGTGACCTGGCCACTTTCGTTCACCAGCAGCGCCGGCCACGGCAGTCCGTCGAGAAACGAGGTCAGAATTTCGCCGATGTCGGAAAAGGCATTCATTTACCGTACAACTTTGCTAGCAGTAAAACGAATTGGCGAAATCGATCAGCAATTCCGGGCTCAAGTAGCCGCGGAAACTGACATAGCTCACCAGCGCTGTGAGCACGATGAGCAGCAGCCACATCAGTATCTTGCGAGTCTGGGTCATACGGCAGGCTTCTTCACCAGCGTCGCAAGCTCGCGTTCGTCGATCGGCAGGCACAGCACCGCCGCAAGCACGCTGAGCGCGACTGCGACCATCCATACCGTCAGGTAGGAGCCCGTTGCATCGAACATGTAGCCGCCGTACCAGACACCCAGGAAGCTGCCGATCTGATGGCCCAGGAACGCGATGCTGAACAGCGTCGACAAGTATTTGACGCCGAAAATCTGCGCCACCAGTCCGTTGGTGAGAGGCACCGTGCCGAGCCAAGTGAGTCCCATCACCGCGGCAAAAATCCAGGTCGACCACGGTGAGACAGGCAGCGCGATGAAGGCGAGGATCGCTATCGCGCGGATGCCATAGATCCAGGACAGCAGGTATTTCTTGCTGAAATGTCCACCGAGAAAGCCGCACAGATAGGAGCCGATGATATTGAAAAAACCGACCAGGGCAAGCGCGGTCATGCCCTGTACTGGTGTCATGCCCTTGTCGACGAGGTAAGCAGGCAGGTGCACCATGATGAAAATAGTCTGGAAGCCGCATACCAGGAAGGCCGTGGTCAGGTACCAGAACCCGCGGTGCGTCATCGCTTCATGGATTGCCTCGGTCATGCTTTGGTTGCTGCTCGCGGCTACGGTATTTTTCCCCGCCATCGCGGAAGCGAGCGGCACGATCAGAAAGGAAGACAGTGCGAGCACCAGCAGCGCATTGAGCCAGCCGAAATGCGAAATCAGCACCTGACCGTACGGTAGCATGATGAACTGGCCGAACGAGCCGCCGGCGCCAACGATGCCGAGCGCCATGCTGCGTTTTTCGGGCGGGAAGGCACGGCTGACCATCCCCATCACGACGCCGAACGCGGAACCGGAAAGCCCCAGACCGACCAACAGGCCGGCGCTGACATCGAACGCGAAACCGGTTTCGGAGTAGGCCATCAGGACCAGGCCCAGAGCGTAGAGCAGGCCGGCGACCACGATCACGTGCACGGCGCCGAGCTTGTCGGCGATCATTCCGGCGAACGGCTGCGCCACGCCCCACACCAGGTTCTGCAGTGCGAGTGCGAAGGCAAAAGTTTCGCGCCCCCAGCCTAGATCGCTGCTCATTGGCCGCAGGAACAGACCGAAGCTCTGGCGCGTGCCGAGCGACAGCATCAGAATGATGCTGCCGCAGGCAAGTACTACGCCCGGTGTGCGCCAATCGGCGCCAAGTGTTTCCTTCATGGGGATCGTTGCTCCGTCTCCTTGGGCACCGGCCCGCTTGCGTGCCGGCAGCTTTTTAGATTATCACACAAATCAACCATTGCAGCCGGACCCCGGCGGCGGCTGTCGTCGGGCACTCCAAACCGCACCACGACTGTGCTGCAAGCCGGGGCCTGAGCATGGAAGCCACGCGGCTGCGGGGGCGAGTGAAAATAATCTTAGAACAAAGCGATATGAAGCGCCCAGGTCCAGTTGGTATAATTCGACGTTTTGATCGCACTCCAATCATCTTGAGCGCAATACCCCTTCCGGAATCCGGAGTATCGTTCCAGGACCTTTATCGCCGTGATGGTTTGCTGCGGCTGGATAAGTGTTTCCTGGGCCGTCTCCTGCAGGCTGATGCCGCCTTGCACCAGCGGTTGATCGACGCGCGCGCCAATCCCGCCGCGCTTCCCGTGAAGCAGGAATCCGAACTGCTGCTCGCGCTTGCGCCGCACGTCGATCGCTTCATCGGGTGGCTGTTCGGCATTGACGCGCAAGTCGAAACGCTTGCCTCGCGCCACCATGAACTCGCGCCGCTCTATAGCGTCAAGCGCCTGTTCGTGCAGCGCAAGGCGATGCACAAGTTCAAGCCGGAGGAGGCCGAGCGTCTCGATGGCCGGGTGCTTGCTGACAAACTCGAAGCGCTGTTCAAAGGGCCGCTTACCGAACTGGTATTTGCCCGGCACGTTACCGAATGGCAGAAGAACGAAACGGCGCATGGCGCGAAGCTCGAGCTTGCGCTGCAGTACGCGGCGTGGGCGTCATTATCCGCGGCAGGCAGGAAGAAACATCACGACGGCGTGCTGTTCAAGGCGCCGCGCAAGCTCGACCCGCAGCACCACGTGCCGGCGATGGCCGATACATCGCAAGGCTACACGCAATACCGACTCAAGACTGAGCAGCTGCGCCGCCGCGAAGGTTTCAAGTTGACCGATCCCGGTACCGATCTCACCGGCGCGCTCGACCAGGCGCATTACTGCATCTGGTGCCATGAGCAGGGCAAGGACTCGTGCTCGAAAGGGCTGAAGGAGAAGGGAGCGACGGGACGCGGCGCCGCGTCGTTCAAGACAAGTCCGTTCGGCGTGACGCTCGCCGGCTGCCCGCTGGAAGAAAAGATTTCCGAATTCCACAAGGCCAAGACCGCAGGCCACGTCATCGGCGCGCTCGCCATCATCGCGATCGACAATCCCATGGTGGCGGCCACCGGCCACCGCATCTGCAACGACTGCATGAAATCGTGCATCTACCAGAAGCAGGAGCCGGTCAATATTCCCCAGGCCGAGACGCGCACGCTGAAAGACGTGCTCGAGCTGCCGTGGGGCTTCGAGATTTACAGCCTGCTCACGCGCTGGAATCCGCTCAACCTGCGCACGCCATATCCCCAGGCATCCAGCGGCAAACG
>JAIESJ010000100.1 GCA_019746155.1 Burkholderiales bacterium | reverse complement strand
GAACACGTTGGCGCCAATAATACTGATCTGCCTGATTTTCGCGGCCGCGCCCTCGTCCACGGTGAAGTTGATGGCGACGCGGTTACGTTCGAGCGGGGTCACCGTGGTATTGACCGTCACCGAATACATGCCGCGGCTCAGGTACTGGCGTTTCAGCTCCTGCTCGGCACGATCGAGAAGCCCTTTGTCAAAAATCCGGCCTTCGGCCAAGCCAATCTGGCGCAGACCTTTGGTAAGCTGTTCCTTGTCGAACTCCTTGATTCCGGTGAATTCTATTTGCGCCACCGACGGCCGCTCCTGCACCACCACGACCAGCACGCCATTATCGGCTTCCAGGCTTACGTCCCTGAAGAAACCAGTGGCAAACAGCGCGCGGATCGACTGCGCCGCCTTTTCGTCGGTCATGGTATCGCCGACTTTCACAGGCAGATAGCTGAATACGGTCCCTGCTTCGGTGCGCTGTATGCCCTCCACTCTGATGTCCTTGATGACGAAAGGCTCGATTGCGGCCGCCGGAGCTGCGCAAAGCGCTAGCAACAACAAGACAAGACGAGAAAAGCCCATGAGTGATTAGCCGCTTATGAGGCGGGTTATGTCGTTATAAAGCGCGAAGGCCATCAAGCTGAACAGCAATGCCATGCCGACATGCTGCCCGATTTCGATGGCCTTGTCCGAGATCGGACTGCCTTTGAAAACCTCGAGCATATAATACATCAAATGCCCGCCATCCAATAAGGGGATGGGCAGAAGATTAAGCACGCCAAGACTGATGCTGATCAGCGCCAGAAAGAGAAGATATGAAATCCAGCCGCTTTGCGCGGATTGCCCGGCGTAGTCGGCAATCGTGATCGGCCCGCTAAGGTTCTTCAGCGAAACCTCGCCGACGATCATCTTGCCCAGCATCTTGAGGCTGAACACCGACGTATCCCATGTCCTGGCAAGCGCCTTGCCCGCGCTCTCCAGCGGTCCGTAGCGCACTTCCACCACGTATTTTTCAAACGCTCTCTGCTTGATCTGCAGCACCGCACCGATGCGGCCGAGCTTGCGGCCGTCCTTGTCCGTGTATGCTTCTGGCATAACCGGGATTGCCGGCAGCGCCACCCCGTCGCGCCTGACCTCGAACCGGAGCACCCGTTCAGGGTGGTCACGGATGATGCGGATCGCCTGATCGATATTCTCGATCCTCGAATCATCGATTCCCACGATCTCATCGCCCGTCATCAGGCCGGCACGCGCCGCAGCACCGTCCGGCATCACGCGCCCGACCTGCGGCGGCAGGTTCGGCTGAAAGCGCGTCAGACCGAGCCTCCTGAGGAAATCATCGTCGAGGTCGGCCGGTGTCAGGCCTGAAAGATCGAGCTTGCGCCACGCGATCTCGCCTTTCTCGCTCCGCACCTCGATCGCCACCGTCGTTTTCTGCACTGCATGCCGCAATAGCATCCAGCGCGCGTCCTGCCAGGTTTTAACCGGCTCGTCTCCTATTTTCACCATGGTTTCGCCGGCAACGAAACCGGCGGTTGCAGCCGCAGTGTTGGGTGCAACCGGCCCCACCACCGGCTTGATGCCGGGCACCCCGTGCATGAACAACACCCAATAGAGAGCAATCGCCAGAAGAAAATTGGCAACCGGACCGGCCAGCACTATCGCGAAGCGCTTGGATACCGGCTGGCGGTTGAATGCGCGGGACAGTTCGGCCGCGGGCACCTCGCCTTCCCGCTCATCGAGCATTTTGACGTAGCCGCCGAGGGGGAACACTGCGACCACCCATTCCGTACGGTCGCGTCCCCAGGATTTGCTCCATAACGGCCTGCCGAAACCCACCGAAAAGCGCAGCACCTTGACATTGCACCACCGCGCAACGAGATAATGTCCGAACTCGTGCACCACGATCAGGCAACCGAGGGCGACGACAAACGCGAAAATGGTGACAAGCAGTGTCATACTATATGGTCCTATTGCGCGAAGGTGCTGAATCTATGATTGCGCCAGGCGTCTTTGCGTTCCCTTGATATCCGTCTTCCGGAGATTTTTCAACCAGCGTTCGGCACGAACCCGCGCCTCACGATCGGCGTCCAGCACATCCTCAATGCCGGTCACGGGGCCATTATCGAATCCGTCGAGCACCGACTCAATCAGCGCGGGAATCTGCAGGAAACCGAGCTTCCCTGCAAGAAACCTCTCAACCGCGACCTCGTTCGCCGCATTGAGCATCGTCGGCGCTCGGCCGCCTGCCCGCAACGCATCATAGGAGAGCCTCAGACAGGGGAAACGCCGTTCATCGGGTTGCTCGAAGCGCAACGCACCCACGCGCGCGAGATCCAGGAATTCGATACCTGCCGCAATCCGCTCCGGGTAGCCGAGCGCGTACGCAATCGGGGTTCGCATGTCGGGATTGCTGAGTTGAGCAATCACCGAGCCGTCTATGTACTCGACCAGTGAATGAATCACGCTCTCCGGATGAATGACAACCTCGATCTGGGAGGCAGCCGCATTAAACAGCCAGTGGGCTTCGATTACTTCCAGGCCCTTGTTCATCATGGTTGCTGAATCGACCGAGATTTTCCGCCCCATCACCCAGTTGGGATGGGCACACGCCTGATCCGGCGTAACGCCGACAAGCTGTCCCGGCGGCGTCGTGCGAAACGGCCCACCCGATGCAGTCAATAAAATCCGCCGCACGCCGGCCACTTCGGGTTGCCCGGCGTAATCCCGCGGCAATGCCTGGAAAATCGCATTGTGCTCGCTGTCGATCGGCAACAGTGTCGCGCCGCTTGCTCGCACCGCCTCCATGAAGATCGCGCCCGCCGTAACCAGCGACTCCTTGTTGGCAAGCAGTATTTTTTTTCCGCACCGTGCCGCGGCCAGCGCCGGCCGCAATCCGGCGATACCGACAATGGCCGCCATGACCGCGTCCACTTCCGGCAGACTGGCGACTTTTTCCAGCGCTTCGACGCCGGACAGCACTTCACATTCCAGCCCCGATTGCTTGAGCCTTACAGCAAGCGTTTCCGCCGCCCGCGGCTCCAGCATCACGGCAAATTTCGGCTTGAACTTGAGACACTGCTCGAACAGCAGGTCCACCTGGTGTCTTGCCGTCAATGCCACCACGCTGAATTTTTGATGGTGGCGCGCCACAACATCGAGCGTATTGACGCCGACGCTGCCGGTCGAGCCGAGTATGGTCAGGTTCTGTTTTTCAGGCATGGGCATAAGAATTGCGGGGGCCGCTCATCCGGCATAGAACAAAACCAGCGCCGCCAGGGGCATGCTGGCGGTCAGGCCGTCGATCCGGTCCAGCACTCCGCCGTGACCCGGCAACAGGCTGCCGCTGTCCTTCACCCCCGCCTGACGTTTTATCCAGGACTCGAACAGATCGCCTTCGATGCTCATGATGGTTATCGCCCCGAACAAGATCATCCCGCCCGCCCCGCCCAGCCATGAGGTAGCCGGTGCGAAAGCGAAGCGCAGCACGGCATAATATACCGCCACGGCTATAACTGCGCCTGCCACGCCCTCCCAGGTTTTTCCGGGGCTGATGTCCGGAGCCAGCTTCCGCCTGCCCAAGCTTCTTCCGGTCAAGTAGGCGGCGCTGTCTGCGATCCATACAATCCCAAGTAAAACCAGCAATTGCAGCGGCTGGGCCTGCAGCCGCGTCAACGCCAGCCAGGTGGGCACCAGGACAATCCACCCGGTCAACCCCAGTGCCAGCGGATTCGTCACGCGCCATTTGCCCTTAAGCCATGCTGGTGCCGGCAGCAACCAGAACAGAACGGCGACTCCATATGCGATGCCGTCCGGCGGCAGATAAAACGCTGCCACGCTGCCGATTTCGAAGGACGCCAGCAGCACCGATAACCCCGTGAGCAGGACCGCGCTTGAAAACAGCCAGCGCCCGTTACGCTGATAACCGGCAAGTTTCGCCCATTCCCAGCTGCCGGCCAGCAGAAGGGGAAACAGGACGGCGGCCCAGTATTTATTGGGAAGCCCCAGTAACGCACCGACGAACAGCGGCAGCAGGATCGCCGCGGTAATGAGACGAGTGGTGAGCATGGAGGGTGGCAGCTCGACCGGCGCGTATTGCAGCGCCTACCCCGTCTTGCGCTGCGTTAAAAGCTCAGCGGCCTGGGGCAGCTGTTCGCTGGTGCGGCCGAAGCGGCGTTCGCGCTGCCGGTAGGACGCAATCGCGCGATCGAGCGCCGCGTCATCGAAATCCGGCCACAGCAAGTCGGTGAAATAAAGCTCGCTATAAGCAAGCTGCCATAACACGAAATTGCTGATACGCTGTTCGCCGCCGGTCCTGATGAACAGGTCCGGCTCAGGCGCATAATCAAGCGAAAGATACGGTGCGAGATCACTCTCGCCAAAGCCGGCGGCAAGCTCGGGACGGTCTTTGAGCATGCGGTTCGCCGCTTGCAGGATATCCCAGCGGCCGCCGTAATTGGCTGCCACGGTGAGCGTCAAACGGTCGTTGTCCCGAGTCAGTCGCTCGGCATCTTCGATGAGCTGCACCAGTTTCGGCTCGAAACGCGACCGGTCGCCGATTACCTTGAAGCGGATGCCGTTCTTGTGCAGCTTGCCCACTTCCTGTTCGAGCGCAGCGATAAACAACTGCATCAGGAATGACACTTCATCGACCGGGCGACGCCAGTTCTCGCTGCTGAACGCAAACAGCGTCAAGTATTCCACCCCGAGATCGCCGCAGGCACGCACCGTACTGCGCACCGTCTCGACACCGCGCTTGTGGCCGGCGATGCGCGGCAGGAAGCGCTGCTTGGCCCAGCGGCCGTTGCCATCCATGATGATGGCGATATGCCGCGGCACCTGCCGCGTTTCCGGGATTTCGATGGTTGAGCTTTTATTCAACGTTCGTCACACCGCCATCAGGTCCGCTTCTTTGAGCTGCAGCATCTTGTCTATTTCAGCGATGTAGCGGTCGGTGAGCTTCTGCACGTCGTCCTGCGCGCGGCGCTCCTCGTCTTCCGCCACCTTCTTGTGCTTGAGCAGGTCCTTGAGATGGTTGTTGGCGTCGCGGCGCACGTTGCGCACCGCGATGCGCGCATTCTCGCCCTCGGTGCGCACCACCTTGATCAGGTCACGGCGCCGCTCTTCGGTCAGCGGCGGCATCGGCACGCGCACCATTTCGCCCTGCGTAGCCGGATTGAGGCCGAGATCGGAATCGCGTATCGCTTTCTCGATGGCGCTCGTCAGTTTTTTTTCCCACGGTGTGACGCCAATGTTACGCGCATCGATTAGCGTCACGTTGGCGACCTGGGGGATGGGCGTCGGCGTGCCGTAGTAATCGACCATCACATGATCGAGCAGTCCGGTGTGGGCGCGGCCGGTGCGGATCTTGCCCAGATCATTCCTGAGGGTCTCCAGTGTCTTCTTCATCTTCTGCTCTGCGGTCTTCTTGACGTCGGCAATCATGGTTTAGCTCCGTAGAACTCGTTCACACATGCACCATCGTTCCCTCATCTTCTCCCATCACGACACGCCTGAGCGCCGCGGGCTTGAAGATGCTGAAAACATTGATCGGCAGCTTCTGGTCGCGGCACAGCGTAAGCGCCGTGGCGTCCATCACCTTCAGATTCTTGATAATCGCCTCGTCGAACGTCAGGCTCTTGTAGCGCATTGCCTCGGGGTGGGTCTTGGGATCGTCGGTATAAACGCCGTCGACCTTGGTTGCCTTCAGCACGAGGTTGACGTTCATTTCCATGCCGCGCAGCGCTGCGGCGGTATCGGTGGTAAAGAACGGATTGCCGGTGCCGGCCGCGAAGATGACCACCTTGCCTTCTTCCAGATAACGCATCGCCTTGCCGCGGATGTAAGGCTCGACCACCTGCTCGATATTGAGCGCTGACTGCACCCGCCCCGTGATATTGACGCGGCGCATCGCGTCCTGCAGCGCCAGCGCATTCATCACGGTGGCCAACATGCCCATGTAGTCGGCGGTGGCACGATCCATATGCGCTGCTGCTGGCGTAATGCCGCGGAAGATATTGCCGCCCCCGATCACCACCGCGACCTCGACACCGAGATTGACGACTTCCGCGATTTCATCGACGATACGCTCGATCGTTGCGCGGTCAATTCCATAACTTCCGTCACCCATCAGCGCTTCGCCGCTGAGTTTGAGCAGTATCCGCCGGTACGCGGGAGTTGGGTTCATGTTATGTGAGCCGAGGGCCTGTGCGTTGTTCTAGTGTTTCATCTGACCGACTTGGGCCATCACTTCGGCCGCGAAATCGTCCTTTTTCTTTTCGATGCCCTCGCCGACCACGAACAGGGCGAAGCCGGCAACCGTGGCGTTTCTGGACTTCAGCAGCTGCTCGACGGTCTGCTTGTCATCCTTGACGAAAGGTTGGCCGAGCAGGGTCACTTCCCTGAGGAACTTTTGCACCGAGCCCTCGACCATTTTTTCGACGATATTGGCCGGCTTGCCCGACTCCGCCGCCTTGGCCGCTGCGATGTCGCGCTCTTTCTGGACCAGCGCGGCAGGCACTTCCTCCTTGGCAAGCGCAACTGGCTTGCTCGCGGCAATATGCATCGCCAGATCTTTTGCCAGCGCCTCGTCGCCGCCGGCAACATCGACCAGCACCCCGATTTTGGCGCCGCCGTGGACATAGCTGGCGAGCCTGCCTTTGGCCGCCATGCGGGTAAACCGGCGTACCGTCATGTTCTCGCCAATTTTGCCGACCAGCGCCTTGCGCGTTTCCTCGACCGACGCGTCCTTCAAACTCAACGCAGACAGCGCCGTCACGTCAGCCGGATTCCGGGTGGCGACCAGTTCAGCCAAGGCGCCAGCGAACGCCAGGAAGTCCCCATTCTTCGCAACGAAGTCGGTTTCGCAGTTGACTTCGACCATCGCCCCGAGTTTGCCGTCGGCCGCGATATGGATCGCCACAACCCCTTCTGCCGCAACACGCGAGGCCGCCTTGTTCGCCTTGTTGCCGAGCTTGATGCGCAGAATCTCTTCGGCTCTGACCGCGTCTCCATTCGCCTCGGTCAGAGCTTTCTTGCATTCCATCATCGGCGCGTCGGTCTTCTCGCGCAGTTCCCGTACCATGCCTGCGGTAATTTCCGCCATTACGTACTCCACTGGTTAAAAAAAGGGGCTGGCGCCCCTTGCTAGGAAATTCGGTATTACGCACCCGGCTCTTCAGCTTCTTCGACTTCGACGAACTCATCGCCGCCCTTGACGATTTCCTTGAGGCTGTCGCTGCGGCCCTCGAGAACCGCATCGGCCACGCCGCGCGCGTAGAGCCGGATTGCACGGCTCGAATCGTCGTTGCCGGGAATCACGTAATCGATGCCTTCCGGCGAATGATTGGTGTCAACCACGGCTATCACGGGGATGCCAAGCTTGTTGGCCTCCGCCACCGCGCCCTTCTGGTAACCGACGTCGATCACGAACATCGCGTCCGGCAAGCCGCTCATTTCCTTGATGCCGCCGAGACTGCGGTCGAGTTTGGCGATCTCGCGCTGGTACTGCAGCGCTTCTTTCTTGGGCAGCTTGTCCATCGAGCCGTCCTGAACCATCGCCTCCATGTCTTTTAGCCGCTTGATTGACTGCTTGACCGTCTTGTAGTTGGTGAGCATGCCGCCCAGCCAGCGATGATCGACATACGGCGCACCGCAGCGCTGCGCCTCTTCCCTGACGATCTCGCGCGCCTGGCGTTTGGTACCGACGAACAGCACCGTGCCCTTGTTGGCGCACAGCTGCCGCACGAACTTGAGCGCGTCCTGGTACATGGCCAGGGTTTTTTCGAGATTGATGATATGGATCTTGTTGCGGTGCCCGAAGATGAACGGCGCCATCTTGGGGTTCCAGTAACGGGTCTGATGTCCGAAATGGACCCCCGCTTCCAGCATTTCACGCATGGTGACTGACATGTATTCTCCTGTAAGGGTTAAGCCTCCATCTGCATGCCTACACCCGACAGCGCCGGGCACCCTAACTGGTGCAGATGTGCGAATTTTAGCTTTCCGCAAGCCATGCCGGAATAGCTAACTTTTTATTTTAACACACTAAAACCTATTTTCCCAAGCTCTGCCTTCAATCTGGTGGCGGCTCCGGCGCAGGGTGCAAGGAGCAGTGGTTCTAGACTACAATCGCGGTTTGCCGAAAAACCAAGCACTTGGCGCCCGTTTTTAGGGACAAGGCTAAACCAAACCACGACATGGCCGTCACCATCAAGTCCCCCACAGAAATAGAAAAAATGCGCATTGCCGGGCGTCTCGCCGCCGAGGTGCTCGACTTTATCGCCGATCACGTCAAACCCGGCATCACCACGGGCGAACTCGACCGCCTGTGCCACGATTACATGACAGGCACCCAGCACACGATCCCGGCGCCGCTCAATTACGCGCCACCAGGGTACCAGCCCTACCCGAAATCGATCTGCACTTCGGTCAACCATGTGGTCTGCCACGGCGTGCCGGGAGACAAGAAGCTCAAGTCGGGCGACATCATCAATATCGATATCACCGTGATCAAAGACGGCTTCCACGGCGATACCAGCCGCATGTTCTATGTCGGCCAGCCGTCGATCCAGGCCAGGCGGCTGTGCGATATCACCTATGAATGCATGTGGCGCGGCATCTCCGCCGTGAGACCCGGCGCACATCTCGGCGACATCGGCCATGCCATCCAGAGCTGCGCCGAAAGACATGGTTTCAGCGTGGTGCGCGAATTCTGCGGTCACGGCATCGGCAGAAAATTTCATGAAGAACCGCAGGTGCTGCATTACGGCAAGCCGGGCACCGGCCTCAAACTGGAGCCGGGCATGACCTTTACCGTCGAGCCCATGATCAACGCCGGCAAGGCCGATATCCGGCAGCTCGCGGACGGCTGGACCATCGTCACCAAGGATCACAGCCTGTCGGCGCAATGGGAGCACACTGTGCTCGTCACCGAAACGGGTTACGAAGTGCTGACCGTATCCGCCGGCGCCCCGCCGAAACCCGGACTGGACGCCTGAATCCGATGCCGGGATTGAACGCCAACAACGCCGTGGTCGCCATCACGCCCCGGTCGCAGATCGGGAACTGGAAAAGCACGCTGGCCGCCGGGCGCGACGGGCTCCGGCAGGCGTTCCTCGCTAGGGCCTCCGCCGGGGAATTGCTGCGTCGCCAGTCTGCGCTGATCGACCGTCAGCTGAAACAGGTATGGAAAACGCATGCCATGCCCTCCCAAACCGCGCTGCTGGCGGTAGGCGGTTATGGCCGCGGGCTGCTTTTCCCCTATTCCGACATAGACCTGCTGCTCCTGCTTCCGGCCGCCGCCGACTCCCAGTTGCAGCACAAGCTCGAGGCACTGGTCGGCGTGCTGTGGGACATTGGTCTCGACGTCGGCCATAGCGTGCGCACCATCGAGGAATGCGCCGAACTCGCGGAGCAGGACGTCACGGTGCAAACCAATCTGCTCGAGGCAAGACTGCTTGCCGGCGACCGTGATCTGTTCAACCGCTTCACGAAACGCATGCGTGATGTGCTCGACCCGGCTGCCTTCCTGCAGGCAAAGCGGCTCGAGCAGCAGCAACGCCATGCGCGCTTTCAGGAAACCAACCTGGAACCCAACGTCAAGGAAAGCGCCGGCGGCCTGCGCGACCTGCAGACCATCCTCTGGATTGCCCGTGCCGCCGGCATCGGCAAAAGCTGGCGCGAGCTGGCACGCCGCGGTCTGCTCACGCCGGAGGAAATGCACAGCATCCAGCGCCACGAGCTGTTTATGCAGACGCTGCGCATCCGTCTGCACTATCTGGCGGGGCGGCGCGAGGACCGCCTGCTGTTCGACCATCAGTCGGCGCTGGCCAGGCAGTTCAAGCTGAGCGACCGGCCCCACCGCCGCGCCAGCGAGCAATTGATGCAGCGCTACTATCGCAGCGCCAAGGCGGTATCGCAGCTCAACACCATTCTGCTGCAGAACCTGAGCGCGCGCATCCTGCCGAAGCACAACCGGGAATACCACGCCATCAATTCCCGGTTCGGCTCGCGCGGCGAACTGCTCGAGGCGCGCGACGAACATCTGTTCGAACGCGAACCGACCGCGATCCTCGAAAGCTTCCTGCTGCTGCAGCAACATCATGAGCTGAAAGGCATGACCGCGGCGACGCTGCGTGCCCTGTGGCGCGCCAGACGGCGCATCAATCCCGCGTTCCGCCGCACTCCCGCCAACCGCGCGCTGTTCATGCAGCTGCTGCGCACGCCCTCGCGTCTGGTGCGCGAACTGCGACGCATGAACCAGTACGGCATTCTGGGCGCCTACCTGCCCGCTTTCGGCCGCATCGTCGGCCAGATGCAGCACGACCTGTATCACGTCTACACCGTCGACGAGCATATTCTCAAGGTGGTGCGCAATCTGCGCCGTTTCGCGGTGCCCGAACTGGCGCACGAATTCCCGCTCTGCAGCCGTCTGATGAGCGATTTCGAGCGCCCTGAAGTGCTCTACCTTGCCGGATTGTTTCACGATATCGCCAAAGGCCGCGGCGGCGATCATTCCGTACTCGGCAAGGTCGACGCCCTGCGCTTCTGCAAGGTCCACGGTCTTTCGCGCGAGGACGGCGAACTGGTGGCGTGGCTGGTCGAGCATCACCTGGTAATGTCAGCCACCGCGCAAAAACAGGATCTGACGGATCCGGACGTCATCCGCGCGTTTGCCGACAGGATTAAGGAGGAACGTCGCCTGGTCGCCTTGTATCTGCTGACGGTGGCCGATATCCGCGGCACCAGCCCCAAGGTGTGGAACGCCTGGAAAGCCAAGCTGCTCGAAGACCTGTTCCATGCCGCGCGCCAACGGCTCGCCGGCCATAAAGTCAGTCTCGACAGCAGTCTGCAGGCGCGCCAGGAAGAGGCGCTGGCCAGGTTGCGTCTCTATGCGCTGCCGGAGCAGGCCCACGAAAAATTCTGGGCCCAGCTCGATACCTCGTACTTCCTGCGTCACGAACCGCAGGAAATCGCCTGGCATACGCGCCTTCTGTATTACCGCGTCAGTACCAGGGCTCCGGTGGTCAAAGCCCGGTTGTCACCGGTCGGAGAGGGATTACAGGTGATGGTTTATGTTCCCGACCAGAAGGAACTGTTCGCGCGCATCTGCAGCTTTTTCGAGGGCATCAGTTACGATATTTACGAGGCAAAAATCTACACCACGCGTCACGGCTACGCGCTCGACAGTTTCCAGGTACACGACCCCGACAACAAGCGGCCGCAATATCGCGATCTCATCAGCTACATCGAATACGAGCTGGGCGAACGCCTGCTGCACAAGACACCGCTGCCACCGCTGACCAAGCCGCGTCTTAACCGGCAACTGCGTCACTTTCCGATCACGCCCGAGGTTTACATCCAGCCGGACGAGAAGGGAACCTACCAGGTGCTGTCCATCATCGCCGGCGACCGGCCCGGGCTGCTGTCGCGCGTGGCGCGCGTGCTCACTGCCTACGACATCGACCTGCATACGGCCAAGATCAACACCTTGGGATCGCGCGCCGAGGACGTATTCCTGATCACGGGCGCGGCCCTGAGGGACCCTAAAAAAGTGGTCAGACTGGAGAGCGATCTGCTCGAGCAGCTGCGAACTTGATCTAAATAATTTATTTAAATCAATAAGTTATTTAATTTTCGCAAAAACAGCCCGCTCAATCGTCGGCAATGTCATCGTCAGGAAACAACTCCCTGGTGAAGCCGAAGTTGCGCAGGTCACGAATGCGCATCGGGTACAGGATACCCGCCAGGTGATCGCATTCGTGCTGCACCACCCGGGCGTGGAACCCGCTCACGGTGCGGTCGATGGCTTTACCGTACTGATCAAAGCCGCGATAACGCAGATTCTTGTAGCGCGGCACCAGCCCGCGCATGCCCGGAACGGAAAGACAGCCTTCCCAGCCCTCTTCCAGCTCCTCGTCGATCGCGGCCAGTGTGGGGTTGATCAGTACCGTTTGCGGCACGGTTTCAGCGTCGGGATAGCGCGGATTGTGATCGATGCCGAAGATCACGACCTGCAGGCCGACGCCGATCTGCGGCGCGGCGAGCCCCGCGCCATCGAGCGAGCGCATCGTGTCCTGCATGTCCGCGAGCAACGCATGCAGCTCGGGGGTGTCGAATTTTTCCACCGGCTTGGACGGTTCCAGCAGGCGCGGATCGCCCATCCTGAGCACGGGTCTAATCGCCATCGAGTGTTACCAATTTTTCAAGAATGCCGCGCACGCGCGTCATCGCTTTCTGCGACACGTCGCCGATGTCTTCGAGCCTGATGCCCTGGGCGCTGCTGCCGCGTCCGGCGGCGTAGTTGACGACTACGGCAATTGCCGCATAGCATAGCCCCATCTCGCGCGCGAGCGCGGCCTCGGGCATGCCGGTCATGCCGACCATGTCGGCGCCGTCGCGTTCCAGGCGATTGATCTCGGCCGCGGTCTCCAGTCGCGGCCCCTGCGTCGCAGCATAGGTTCCACCCGCCACCATCGTTTCGCCGGCAAGCGCCGCCGCCCGGAACAGGCGCTGGCGCAACGTTTCACAATAGGGATGAGTGAAATCGATGTGGGTCACACCGCGTTCGGCGGCACCGAAAAAAGTGCATTTCCGGTCATAGGTGTAATCGATGATCTGATCGGGAACGACCAGCGCCCCGGGAGCGAGATCAGCGCGGATGCCGCCGACCGAGGCCACCGACACCACCTCCTTGACCTGCTGCGAATGCAGCGCCCAGATGTTGGCACGATAGTTGACCTCATGCGGCGGGATCGTGTGTCCGTAGCCGTGGCGCGCCAGAAAAATCACCTCGTGGCCCTGGATTTTCCCGAATGTGAGCGCGCCCGACGGCTCTCCATAAGGCGTGCGCACCACCTGCCGGTGCGTGACTTCCAGGTTAGTGAGTTGCGTCAGGCCGCTGCCGCCGATAATTGCCAACATCGCGTGAATGCGTGAAGGGTAAAGGGGGGAGGGGAAAGACCGAACGACGGACTGATAAATCGCATTGTGCTTACACTGCCAAAAACAGGAACCGCGTTTTGCAATCAGTGATGCAAATCAAGGCTGCGCGCCCTTCACCCTTCACTCTTCACCGTCCTTGAGCGCATAAATCGCCGGAAGATTGCGCCAGGCGCCCTTCACGTCCATGCCAAACCCGAATACATAACGGTCGGGAAGTTTCACGCCGACGAAATCGGCGGCGACTGGCTTGGGATGTCCGGTTTCTTTCTCGGCGAAAACGACGCTGCAGACTTGCTGCGCTCCGGCCAACAGCAACCTGTCGCG
>JAIESJ010000204.1 GCA_019746155.1 Burkholderiales bacterium | reverse complement strand
CGGATCACGTGCGACATGGCGCCGTCGACCATCACTTCGGCGGCGCGCGGGCGGGTGTTGTAGTTGGAGCTCATGCTCATGCCATAGGCGCCCGCCGACATGATGGCGAGCAGGTCGCCCTCCCGCAGCGCCAGCTGCCGGTCATGCGCCAGGAAGTCGCCGCTCTCGCATACCGGCCCGACGATTTCGTACTTGTCCCCGCCCGCCGTCCCGGCGGCGACGGGCAGCACCTCATGCCAGGCATCGTAGAGTGCCGGCCGCATCAGGTCGTTCATCGCCGCATCGACGATGGCAAAGTTTTTTTCCTCCCCGTGTTTCAGGTACTCGACACGGGTGAGCAGGATGCCCGCGTTGCCGACCAGGGAGCGCCCCGGCTCGAACAGCAGCTTCTGGGGGCGTTGGCCGATGAGACCGATCAGGGCGCGCGCATAGTCGCCGACCGTCGGCGGCGTTTCGTCCCGGTAGCAGATGCCGAGCCCGCCGCCCAGGTCGAGGTGCGAAATCGCGAAACCTTCCTGCTGCAGGCGGTCCAGCAGATCGAGCATCTTCTCCAGCGCCGCGGCGAACGGCGTGATCTCGGTCAGCTGCGATCCGATATGGCAGTCGATGCCCTCGATTCTGAGGTGCGGCAGCTCACGCGCCCGGCGATAGAGCGCGAGCGCATCGCGGTAGGCGACACCGAACTTGTTCTGCTTGAGCCCGGTGGCGATGTAGGGGTGGGTCCCGGCGTCGACGTCGGGATTGACCCGCAGACTGACCGGGGCGGACCGGCCAAGCTCGCCCGCGATGCGGTCAAGCCGGATCAGTTCGCTTTCGGACTCGACGTTGAAGCACAGGATATCGGCGGCAAGCGCGTGGCGTATTTCATCCGCTGATTTCCCCACCCCGGAGAACACGACTTTGCGCGGGTCGCCGCCGGCGGCGAGCACGCGCTGCAGCTCGCCGCCCGAAACGATGTCGAAGCCGCTGCCCAGCCGCGCGAACAGGTTGAGGATGGCGAGGCTGGGATTGGCCTTGACCGCGTAGCACACGAGGTGATCGCGGTCCCTGAACGCCGCGTCGAACGCGCGCCAGGCATCGGTCAGCGCCGCGCGCGAGTAGACAAAGCAGGGCGTGCCCTGCTGTTCGGCAATACGGCCGAGCGGGACGGCCTCGGCGTGCAGTTCGCGGTTTTTATAGCCGAAATACGTCACTGGCCGGCCGGGTCCTGCGTCCCGGCTTTCCGGGGATCCTGCTGGGGTGCCGGCGCAGGCTTGGCGGGCTGGGCTTCGGGTTTGGGCAGGTACAGCGGTCCTTTGTAACCGCATGCGCCAAGCAGGGCGGCGAAGAGAAGAGCGGTGACGATGCGCATGATGTGCGGGGCCGGGACGAAAATGACGTCGAATATTAGCACAGCCGTCGAAGCGCCGCCGCTGGAGCCGACACTGGCAACCTGTCGGACCCAAGTCCGACAAGCTCCTAGACCAACAGGTAGCGATGACCCTCGGTCTTGATCTCGGTCCTGCGCGCCCGATAGTCCGGAACGATGCGCGCGACGGTTTTCCAGAAGCGCGGCGAATGGTTCATTTCCACGAGATGTGCGAGCTCGTGGGCAACCACGTAGTCGACGAGGCGCAGCGGCATCTGGATCAAGCGCCAGTTGAGACGAATCCGGCCGCCGATATGGCAACTGCCCCAGCGGGTTCTGGCGTTGGAAAGATGGACTTCCGGCGCGGAAACCTCAAGCAGCGGATGGAAATGCGCGATCCGCTCGCGGAAGCATTGCAGCGCCTCCCGCCGCAGCCAGTCCGTGACCTTCTTTTTCATCTCGTCCGCGTTCCGTGCCCAGGCCGGGCTGGCGATAAACCGGGAGCCGTCGACGCGGATCTGCCGCTGGTCCGGCACCAGTGTGAGCCTCAACGGCTGCCCCAGCAGCATCAGCGTTTCCCCGTCCTGCCAGCAGCGGGGTGAAGGGCGGCGCTCCTGCCATTCGGCGAGTTTCCTGAGTACCCAGGCGTCATGTTCGCGCAGCAGGTCCTCGATCGCGCGCGGGCTGGCCTGCCACGGCGCGCCTACCCGCAAGCCATGCTCGTCTATGGTGAGGGAAATCGAACTGCGCCTGCGGCTGCGCTTCACCGTGTAGCTCACCAGCCTGCCGTCCAGGCAGATATGCGCCTGCGACGTCAGTACGGTTCGCCGGAATCCGAACGGCAGCTCGAGCTGGGCGGTTCTAGGTTTTCTCATGCGTGCCGATCCGCTGCATTTCGGATTCGATCCAGTTCTCAACTTGCTGGTTGAGTTCGTCGGCACTCATGTTTTGCGGCCGGATCGGTGCGCCGATGCTGACCGTGACCAGTCCCGGGTGCTTCAGGAAAGCATTGCGCCGCCAGAATTCCCCTGCATTGTGCGCGACCGGCAGCACCGGTGCGCCGGTCTGCACCGCGAGCCAGGCGCCACCCGGGTGGTACTTGCCGCGCTTGCCGGGCGCAATGCGCGTGCCTTCCGGGAAGATCACGATCGAGAAGCCCTGCCTGAGCCGCTCGCGGCCTTGATCGAGCGTCTGTTTCAAGGCGCGTGCGCCGGCCCGACGGTCGATGGCGATCGGCGAGAGCATTGCCAGTCCCCAGCCGAAAAACGGCAGCCACAGCAGTTCGCGCTTGAGCACCCAGACGTGCGGCGGCAGGATGACCTGAAAGGCGAGGGTTTCCCACGCCGACTGGTGCTTGGACAGGATGATGCAGGGCTCGCGCGGAATATGCTCGCCGCCGATCACGCGATAGCGTATGCCGCAGAGGATGCGCGCCGCGGCGACGTTCATCCGCGCCCAGCCGGAGATGATGCGGTAGCGGGTCAGCGGCCCGAACGGAAAGGTGGAAAGCGCGATAACAGAGAAAATCGGGGTGACGACGATCTGGAACAGCGCAAACAGGCAGGATCGCAGCAGGATGCCCGGCTTCATCGGATGATGGCTTTGACCGCTGCGGCGAGGTCGGCGAAAACCCGGGTGCCGGCCGGCAACTTGCCCTCGCTCCGGGTTTTTTCGCCCTTGCCGGTAAGTACCAGGATCGGCTGGGCGCCGACGGCGGCGGAAGCTTCCAGGTCGCGCAGCGAATCGCCGAGGCTGGGCACGCCTTCCAGGGTGACGTTGAAGCGGCGCGCGATTTCCTCGAGCAGTCCGGGTTTAGGCTTGCGGCAGTTGCAGCCGGCGTCCTGCGCGTGCGGGCAGAAAAAAATGGCGTCGACGCGCCCGCCGACCTGGCCGAGCGCGCGGTGCATCTTGTCATGGATGGCGTTGAGCGTCGCCATCTCGAACAGTCCGCGGCCTACGCCCGATTGATTGGTCGCTAGCACTACGTGATAACCGGCCTGGTTGAGGCGGGCGATCGCCTCCAGGCTGCCGGGAATCGGTTTCCACTCCTCCGGGCTTTTGATGTGCGACGCGCTGTCGTGGTTGATGACGCCGTCGCGGTCCAAAATCACGAGTTTCATGGCGAAGGGTAAATGGTGAATGGTAAATAGTGAACCGTGAATCGTCGAAAGCAAAGAGGGGGACTCAAGGGCATTTCCACCATTTGCTATTCACGATTTACGATTCACGGCTGTTATGCGGCGAGCTTCGAAATGTCGGCGACTTGGTTCATTTCCCGACGGAGATCGGCGAGAAGCGCGAGGCGATTGCGGCGTAATTCATGATCGTCGACCATCACCATTACGGAATCGAAAAACGCGTCCACCGGCGCCTTGAGAACCGCGAAGGTCTTCAAATAGCCCGTGTAGTCGCCCTGCTTGAAAAGAGAATTGGCCCGCAGTGATGTTTTTCTGAGCGCTTCAAACAAGGCACGCTCGGCGGGTTCCTTCAGCATGCCGGCTTCGGCGTTTATGAAGGACTCGCCCTTGGCTTCAGCCTGCTTGAGAATATTCACTACCCGCTTGTTTGCCGCGGCGAGGCTCTCCGCTTCGGGCAGACCGGCGAAGGCGCGTACGGCTTCGAGCTGGCGGGGCACCTGATCAAGCTGCGCCGGGCGCATGCACAGTACCGCTTCAATCTCGTTCGCGCCATAGCCAGCCTCACGCAGATGGCCGCGCAGACGTTCGAAAACGAAGGTTTCGAGATCCGTATGCGCGTCGCCGAGCATTCCCCGCGGGAACACTGAAAACGCCGAGTCGACGAGATCGAAAAGCGATAGGGGCAAATCACCCTCGACAAGCATGCGGATCACGCCGAGGGCGTGGCGGCGCAGGGCAAACGGATCCTTGTCCCCGGTCGGTTGCTGGCCGATGCCGAACATCCCGGCAAGGGTTTCCAGCTTGTCGGCCAGCGCCAGTGCGGTGGCGACATCATTGCCGGGCAGCGCGTCGCCGGCGAAGCGCGGCCGGTAGTGCTGCTCGATGGCGTCCGCCACGCGCGGGTCTTCGCCATCGGCGAGCGCGTAGTAGCGCCCCATGGTTCCTTGCAGCTCCGGGAACTCGCCGACCATGTGGGTGACGAGATCGGCCTTGGCGAGCAGCGCCGCGCGCTCGGCGAGCGCCGGATCGGCGCCGATTTTCTGCGCGATCGCCTGCGCCAGCGCGCGCACGCGCCCGACGCGCTCGAGCTGGGTGCCGAGCCTGTTGTGGTAGACGATAGTAGCAAGCTGCGGCACGCGCTCGGCGAGCCTGGTCTTCTTGTCGGTCTCGAAGAAAAAACGCGCATCGGCCAGGCGCGGCCTGATCACACGCTGGTTGCCTTCAATGACGTTCTTCGGGTCTTCAAGCTTCACGTTGCTGACGATGAGAAAGTTGTTGGTCAGCCTGCGATTGCCGTCGAACAGCGGAAAATATTTCTGGTTCTGCCGCATGGTGAGGATCAGGCATTCCGGCGGCACGGCGAGAAACTCGGGATCGAACTCGCCGGCGTAGACCGCGGGATATTCGACCAGCGCCGTGACTTCATCGAGCAGCAGCGTGTAGTCGGCCTCCGCGCCGAGCGCGGCCTTCAGCGCAGCGGCTTTGCCCGCGAGCTGGCGCGCAATCTCGGCGCGGCGCTCGTCGAACGAGGCGATGACCTTGCCGTGCGCGGCGAGCGCTTCTTCATAGGCATCCGCCGTTGCAACCGGGATGTCCTTGACTCCCTGGAAGCGATGGCCATGAGTGACGCGGTCTGCCTTCAGGCCCAGAATGCAGACATCGACTATCCTGTCGCCGTGCAGGGCAATCAATCCGTGTGCCGGGCGCACGAAGCGTACCGTGGTCGCGCCGTCGGCGAGCTGGTAGCTCATCACCTTGGGAATGGGCAGGTGGGCGAGGGCGTCTTCCAGCGCCGCCTGCAGGCCGGCGGCGAGCGTAACGCCCGGGATCGTCTGGTGCAGGAACACGTATTCGGCATCGCCCTCGGTCCCACGCCTGAGTTGCCCGGCTTCGGCTCCTTCCTTTTCCAGACGTTTCACGAGTGCCGCGCTCGGTTTGCCATCGGTACCAAAGGCCACTTTCGAGGGCATCAGCTTCTTTGACTCGCTCCGGTCCGGGGCTTTGGGCAAGACGTCCGGTATCCATGCCGCCAGTCTTCGCGGTGTGGCAAAGATCCGCATGCCGCCGGAATCGCGGGTCTTCAGCCGGGCCTGCACCAGGCCATTCAGAATTCGATCGGCAAACGCTTCGCCCAGGCGCTTCAGCGCTTTCGGCGGCAGTTCTTCGGTGAACAGCTCGACCAGCAGATTCGCGCTCATGCGGCTTCCCGCTGCTGCAGGGCGGCCTTCAGGGCTGGAAGATCGATGCCGAGGCGCCGCAACTGCTCGGGCGCGCACATCGGGAAATCGCTGCGCAGCCGGGAGTCGAAGTACGCCTGCGACACGCCGCGCGCGAGGTTGCGGATGCGGCCGATGTAGGCGGCGCGCTCGGTGACCGAGATCGCGCCGCGCGCATCGAGCAGGTTGAAGGTGTGCGCGCACTTCAACACCATCTCGTAGGCGGGCAGCGCGAGCCGCGCTTTCATCAACCGCTGCGCCTCGGCCTCATAGTGGCCGAAGTGCTCGAACAGCATTCCGGCATTCGATTGCTCGAAGTTGTAGGTGGACTGCTCGACTTCGTTCTGGTGGTAGACGTCGCGGTACGTGACGCCGGGCGTCCACACCAGGTCGAACACGTTTTCCACATCCTGCAGGTACATGGCGAGGCGTTCGATGCCGTAGGTAATCTCGCCGGTGATCGGCTTGCAGTCGAGGCCGCCGACTTGCTGGAAATAGGTGAACTGCGTCACTTCCATGCCGTTCAACCACACTTCCCAGCCCAGGCCCCAGGCGCCGAGCGTCGGGTTTTCCCAGTCGTCCTCGACGAAGCGGATGTCATGCGCTTTGGGATCGATGCCGAGCGCTTCGAGCGAGCCGATATAGAGGTCCAGGATGTCGAGCGGCGAGGGCTTGAGCACGACCTGGTACTGATAGTAGTGCTGCAGGCGGTTGGGGTTTTCGCCATAGCGCCCGTCCTTGGGGCGGCGCGACGGCTGCACATAGGCCGCGCGCCACGGTTCGGGACCGATGGCGCGCAGGAAAGTCGCGGTGTGCGAAGTGCCGGCGCCGACTTCCATGTCGTAGGGTTGCAGCAACACGCAGCCCTGCCGGTCCCAATACTGATTGAGCGCGAGGATGATCTGCTGGAAGGTGAGCATGTAGCAGCCTGTCGGGCTTAGCAGCGCGTCAGGCTGCTAAAAGCGAAACCGGCTGACCCTTCGGCAGGAAACCCGCCCGCACTGGTGGCATGTGAAGAAAAGCAAGGGTGAATTCGCATATCCGTGATCCTCTTTTGCGATTTTTCCGGCGCCGGTTTTGCATCAGGAGTTTGTCGGAACCAAGTCCGACAAACTCCTGGCGGCAATTGCTTGAAAACGCGGATTTTACAGGCTTTGGGGGAGTCCCGGAAAGCGAACGGAAGAAACGGGAGCGCCCGCGCGCTCCCGTTCGGCGGGCGGCGCCGCCGCTTTTATTTTCCGGCCCTGGCTGCGGCGAGTTCGCGCTCGAGCTGCTCGATGCGTGCCTGCATTGTGGCGAGCCTGCCGTTGAGCAGGCCGACATTGAAGAAAGTTTCGTTGTTGGCGGGGGCGGAGAGCACGCCGGCGTAACCGAGCCACGAGGAGTCGTAGACCTTGACGTCCTTGAAGCCCAGTTGCGTCAGCACGGTTGCGGTTTCCGCGGCGCGCACGCCGCTCTGGCAATAAACGATGGTTTCCTTGTCGGGATCGAGGCCGGCATAGAGCTTTTTCAGATCTTCCGCAGGCTTCAACGTCATTCCGGAGTTGTCGGCGACCTGCCTGCGCGCAAGCTTGGCTCCGGTGTCGGGATCGACCCAGTTCATTTCGTACGGGATGTTGACCGCACCCGGAATGTGGCCGCCGCGGATGGCGCGAATGTCCTCGCCGCTGTACTCCTTCGGCGTGCGCGTATCGATGATTTGCACGCCGGGTTTTTTCAGCGCCGCAAGCACCTGCCCGGTGCTGGCGGCAACCGCCGAATTCGGCGCGAGCTTGAGCGCCACCGGCGCGAGCCGGGTGTCCTCGGTGCTGACCGGCTGCTTCGCCGCGCGCCAGCCGTCGATGCCGTCATGGTAGACGTAGGCCTGTTTCCCCCCAAAGTATTGAATTGTGTAGAGCCCGAAGTAGGCATAAGGATTGCCGCGGCTGGCGTAGACGATGATTTCCCTGGCCGGGTCGATACCGGCGCCGCCCAGGATTTTTTCGATCTGGCCGACCGGAATGAAATCCTCGGTGTTGGCGTTGCGCAAAACCTGCCCGGCATCGCCGATATTCACGGCGCCGGGGATATGGCCTTTCCTGTACTGGTCCGCGCTGCGCACATCCCAGATAATCGCGCCGCGCCCGGCGGCTTCGACGACGAAGGCGGTATCGACGATCGCGCCTGCGGCCCAGACGGCGTTCGCGAGCAGCATCAGCAGCGCAGTAATGAGTAAACGTTTCATCATGATTCCCCGAGGTTTGCACTCATGCCGGTGCGCCGCTTATTCTATTACAATCGCGGACTGACGAGTTGGGTATAACAACTTGATTTTTAACGTGTTTTTCTGACAAGCGCGGCCGCGAGCAGCAATGCCGCCGTCAGCGCCAGCACCGTATGATTGCCCCAGCGGATATAGGGGGTGGTGCCTTGGTAGCCGGGGACGGGGTAGGTGACGGTGGCCGTGACAAACTCGGGCGCGCTGCGCACCACCTGACCGCGCTGATCGATGACGGCGGTGACACCGGTATTGGTGGCGCGCAGCATGTAGCGGCCGGTCTCGAGCGCGCGCGTTTGCGAGATCTGCAGATGCTGCCGGGGCGCGATCGAACGGCCGAACCAGGCGACGTTGCTGGCGTTGACCAGCAGCGTGGCCTGCGGCAGCTGGCGGATGATTTCTTCGCCGAAGGCATCTTCATAGCAGATATTGATCGCGACTTTCTGTCCCGCGAGATCGAGGGGCTGCTGGGTTTGCGCGCCGCGCGAAAAATCCTGCAGCGGGATAGCGAGCACGGCGACGATCCCGCCGAGCACGGGGCGCAGCGGGATGTATTCCCCGAACGGTACAAGGTGAGACTTGCTGTAGCTTTGCGTCGGCGCGGTGCCGAACGAACGCACGCTGTTGTAGTAATCGCCGCTCTGCCGTTTTTCCGGGACACCGATCAGGAGGTCGCCGTTGTTTTTCCGGGCGTGCGCGGCGAGGCTTTGCAGATACTCGGGCGGAACGTGCTGCAAGAACAGGGGCAGCGCGGTTTCGGGGAGGACGATGAGCCGGCTGTCGCTGGCTTCGACCAGCTTGCGGTAGGACTCGAGCGTGGCCCTGACATGGTCCTCGCGCCATTTGAGGTCCTGCGGGATATTGCCCTGGAGCAGACTCACCTGCACCGGCGCGCCGGCGGGGTGCGTCCACTCAACTTGCTGCAATGCCCAGCCGCCCAGCCACAAAGCGAGAAGGATGAAGGCAAACCACTTCTTCCCGGCGATGCTCGCTTTTGATTCATCCTTCATCCTTCCGCCTTCGTCCTTGAGGGGGAAGCGCGTCCACAGGGTTACCACCAGTCCCGCGCTGACCACGGTGGCGAGCGTGATGCCGTAGACGCCGAGCACCGGCGCATAGCCTGAGAGCGGACTCGCCGGCACCTGGGAATAGCCGAGCGCCAGCCACGGGAATCCGGTGAACAGCCATCCTCGCGTCCACTCGAGCAGCGTCCACACGGCCGGCAGCCACAGCGTGAGTTTGACGCCGTCGGTCAGCGCGGCTGCGGCAAACAGATAACCGGCAAGCGCCGGGAACAGCGCGAGGTAGACGCAGAACAGCAGCGTGGCACCGGCGGCGAGCGGCGCCGGCATCGCGCCGAAATCGTGCAAGCTGACGTAGACCCATGACACGCCCCACAGAAACAGCCCCAGGCCGAACGCGAACCCGATGGCCGCGGCGCGGCGCGGCGTCGTCTGCGACCGCCATGATCGCACCAGCAGCGCGAGCGTGACGACGGGCAGCGGGAACAGTGAAAACGGCGCAAACCCAAGTACGGTGAGCGCGCCCAGCAAGAAAGCAAGGACGAAGGAGCTTCTGAAGGATGAAGGATGAAGGATGAAGGACTGCAAGCGCGACGGTTTTCCTTCCGCCTTCATCCTTCCGCCTTCATCCTTTACGAACATCTTTCCGCCTTCATCCTTTTGCCAGCCCGTCCTTTTTCGCAACTTGCAGCAGGTGCAGCCTGCGGCTGTCGGAGCGCAGGACCTTGAACGTCAGGTTGTCGAAGCTGATTTGCTCGCCGCGCTTGGGCACACGGCCGAAGCGGTTCAGTATCAATCCGCCGATGGTGTCGAATTCCTCGTCGCTGTAATGCGTGCCGAACGCCGTGTTGAAATCGCTGATCTCGGTCAGCGCCTTGACGCGATAGAGGCCACCCTTCTCCTGGATGATATTGTCCTCGACGTCGTCAAAGTCGTATTCGTCCTCGATATCGCCGACGATCTGCTCGAGCACGTCCTCGATCGTGACCAGGCCCGCCACGCCGCCGTATTCGTCGACCACGATCGCAATGTGGTTGCGGTTCTTGCGGAACTCCTTGAGCAGGACGTTGAGCGGCTTGGACTCGGGGATGAACACCGCCGGGCGCAGCATCTCGCGCACATTGAATTCCTCCTCGCCGGCATAGTAGCGCAACAGGTCCTTGGCGAGCAGGATGCCGATCACATCGTCCTTGTTCTCGCCGATCACCGGAAAGCGCGAATGCGCGGTCTGGATCACCGTGGGAATGAACTGGTCGGGCGATTCGCTGATATCGATCACGTCCATTTGCGCGCGCGGCACCATGATGTCGCGCGCCTGCATCTCGGAAACCTGCAGCACACCCTCGATCATCGCCAGGGCGTCGGCATCGAGCAGGTTGCGTTCGAATGAGGAGTGCAGAAGCTCGATCAGCTGCTCGCGGTCCTCGGGCTCGCGCATGATCAGCGCCGAAAGCCGCTCCAGAAACGAGGGTTTACTGTGACTGTCGTCCATGTAATTAAAGGATGCGGGATGCGGGATGCGGGATGAAGCCGAACCGACGCCTCGGGACAAGGGAAACGCTCATTTTCATCCTTCCGCCTTCATCCTTCATCCTTCATCCTTTTGGTAGGGGTCAGGATAGCCCAATCCGGTGACAATTTGTGATTCGCGTTTTTCCATGACAAGGGCGTCAGCGTCGTTTTCGTGGTCATATCCCTGCAGATGCAACACGCCGTGCACCACCAGGTGCGCATAGTGCGCGGCGATGCTTTTGCCCTGTTCGCGCGCTTCGCGCGCAATCACCGGGGCGCACAGCGCAAGGTCGCCCTCAAACAGCGGCGCATCCCTGAATACGAACGTCAGAACATTCGTGGCATAGTCCTTGCCGCGAAAATTGCGGTTGAGCGCTCTGCCCTCCGCCTGACCGACAAGGCGCACGGTGATCTGCGCATCGCGCTCGAGCGCGGCGTGCGCCCATTTGCGCAGCTGGGTGCGCGAAGGCAGGTTGCGCGTGGCGACTGCGTATTGCACGGTAAAGTCAAGCCGCGGTTTTCGCTGGGGGCGCCTTGTGTTCACGCTTCCCTGGTTTTGTTCGCGCCGGACTTTTCCGCCCGCGATTTGTAGCTTTCGTAGGCGGTGACGATGCGCTGCACCAGCGGGTGGCGCACCACGTCTTCACTCTCGAAAAAGGAGAAGGCGATGCCACGCACCTTTTTCAGCACCTCGCGCGCCTCGACCAGACCGCTTTTATGTCCGCGCGGCAGGTCGATCTGGGTGACGTCGCCGGTGACCACCGCCTTGCTGCCGAAGCCGATGCGCGTCAGGAACATCATCATCTGCTCCGGTGTCGTGTTCTGCGCCTCGTCGAGGATCACGAACGAGTGATTGAGCGTGCGCCCGCGCATGAAAGCCAGCGGCGCGATCTCGATCGCGCTGCGCTCGAACATTTTGGCAACCTTGTCGAATCCCATCAGGTCATAGAGGGCATCGTACAGCGGCCGCAGATAGGGATCGACCTTCTGCGCCATGTCGCCGGGCAGAAAGCCCAGGCGCTCCCCCGCCTCGACCGCCGGCCGCACCAGCACGATGCGCTTGACGCTGTCGCGCTCGAGCGCGTCGACGGCGCAGGCGACCGCGAGATAGGTCTTGCCGGTGCCGGCCGGGCCGATGCTGAAGGTCACGTCGTGGGTCTGGATGTTGCGCAGGTACTGCACTTGGCGCGCGGTGCGCCCATGCAAATCCTGGCGCCGCGTGAGCAGCGCCGGGGTATCGGCGGCGGCGGTTTTCGGCGGGCGCGGGCTGGTCGCCTCGATCAGGCCGAGCTGGACGTCTTCAAGAGTCAGGATGTCGTCCGCCCGACGATAAAAGCTTTGCAGAACCCGGGCCGCTATTCTGGTCTGTTCCGATTTTCCGGTCAGCGCAAAGCGTTCACCGCGCCGTGCAATGCTGATATCCAGCGCGGTTTCGATCTGGCGCAGGTTTTCATCAAGCACACCGCACAGGTTGGCGAGCCGCTGGTTATCGACGGGGGTGAAACTGATTTCGACGGGTTTCAATGGGCTGTGGCAACGATCTCGCCGCGCAGGGAATGCGGTAATGCGGCAGTGATGGCGACGTCGACAAATCCGCCGATCAGCCGTGCCGCGCCGCGGAAATTGACCACCCGGTTATTGTCGGTGCGGCCCGAGAGTTCGTTGGCGTCTTTCTTGGCTACACCCTCGACCAGCACGCGCTGGCGCGTGCCCACCATGTTTTGGCTGATGGCTCGCGCCTGTGCCTCGATCTTCGCCTGCAGGCGCTGCAGCCGTTCGAGCTTGACCGCATGCGGCGTGCCGTCGGCAAGCTCGGCGGCGGGCGTGCCGGGGCGGCGGCTGTAGAGGAAGCTGAAGCTCGCGTCGAACCCGACGTCGTCGATCAGCCGCATCGTCGCCTCGAAATCGGCATCGGTCTCGCCGGGGAAGCCGACGATGAAATCCGAGGAAATCGAGATGTCGGGACGCTGCTCGCGCAGGCGGCGGATGATCGACTTGTATTCGAGCGCGGTATAGCCGCGCTTCATGGCCGCCAGCACGCGGTCGGAGCCGGACTGCACCGGCAGGTGCACGTGGCCGACCAGCTGCGGGATGCGGGCATAGGCGTCGATCAGGCGCTGCGTGAATTCCTTGGGGTGCGAGGTGGTGTAGCGGATGCGTTCGATGCCGGGGATTTCAGCCACATATTCGAGCAGCAGCGCAAAATCGGCGATTTCGCCCTGTTCCATCGCCCCGCGATAGGCATTCACGTTCTGCCCCAGCAGCGTGACTTCCCTGACGCCCTGCTCGGCGAGCTCGGCGACCTCGGTCAGCACGTCGTCGAACGGCCGCGATATTTCTTCGCCGCGCGTGTAGGGGACCACGCAGAATGTGCAGTACTTGCTGCAGCCTTCCATGATGGAGACGAAGGCGGTGCCGCCTTCCACGCGCGCTGGCGGCAGGCGGTCGAACTTCTCGACTTCGGGAAACGAGATATCGACCTGCGGCTTGCCGCTCATGCGCCGTGCCTCGATCATCTGCGGCAGGCGGTGCAGGGTCTGCGGACCGAACACGAGATCGACATAAGGCGCGCGGGCGACGATAGCCGCGCCTTCCTGGCTGGCGACGCAGCCACCGACGCCGATCAACACCTCACGATTGGCGACCTTGAACTGCCTGACCCGCCCCAGGTCATGGAACACTTTTTCCTGGGCTTTCTCGCGCACCGAGC
>JAIESJ010000174.1 GCA_019746155.1 Burkholderiales bacterium | reverse complement strand
CGCGCTGGCAGAACAGCTGCCGAAACTGAAGCTCATCAGCGAGACCGGGCGCAAGCCCAACCACATGGATCTCGCCGCATGCACCGAGAAAGGTATCGTCGTCTCCGCCGGCGGGGCCGGCAATCCCAATCCCACCGCAGAATTGACATGGGGGCTGATCCTGGCCTCGCTGCGCCGCATCCCGCAGGAAGTGCAGCGCATGAAAGAGGGCAAGTGGCAAGGCTCGATCGGTGTGGGCGTCGCCGGCAAGACGCTGGGCATCTATGCTTACGGCCGCATCGGCAGCATTGTCGCGCAGGTCGGGAAGGCGTTCGGCATGCGCGTGATGTGCTGGGGCCGCGAAGGCTCGACGGCGAAAGCGCGCGCGGCGGGGTTAGAAGTCGCGGCCGGCCGCGAGGCGTTTTTCGGGCAGGCCGACATCGTGTCTTTGCACATTCCACTCAACAAGGAGACGCGCGGCATCGTCACCGCGCAGGACTTGGCGCGCATGAAACCCACGGCGCTCATCGTCAACACCAGCCGCGCCCAGCTCATCGCCGAGGGCGCGCTGGTCGCGGCGCTGAAACAGGGCCGCCCCGGCTTCGCCGCGGTCGACGTTTACGAAGAAGAGCCGGTGCTGGGCGGCAACCACCCGTTGCTCAAAATGGACAACGTGATCTGCACGCCGCACCTGGGCTACGTCGAGCAGGGCACCTACGAATCCTATTTCGGCGCGGCGATCGATCAGATTCTGGCGTTTGCCGCGGGCAAGCCGATCAACGTGCTGAATCCGGAAGTGCTGAAAAAGAAATAATCGGCCGCCAAGGCGCGGAGAAAAGCAAAGACAGGGTTAGCCGCCAAGATTCTTTTCAATACCCCTTCTTCTCAATACACCCCTCAAGTACCCCTCAAGGGGGTATTGAAAAGAAGAGGTGCTGAAAATAGCCCGTTCGATGGGTGCTCGAGGGGTACACAGAGGATTGAGAGTGAGCGAAGCGGGCGGAGAGAGGGTAAAACAAACCCCCCGTCGCTCTTGCACGAGGATTTCCGCCCATTCGGCTGGTGATACAATGAGTTCAACATCCGCGCTGGAGGCGTTATGAGCAATCCGAAAGCGGAAGTCACCTCTATGCTGGAAGCGTTGCCGGACAACAGCAGCTTCGAGGATATCCAGTACCACCTATACGTCCTCGAAAAAGTCAGGCGCGGGCTTGAACGCGCCGAAACCGAAAGCGCTGTTTCTCACGATGACGCGAAAGCCCGCCTGGCTAAATGGCTCGCAGCCTAGTCTGGTCGCCGGAAGCCATCGAGGACATTGAATCAATCGTGTCGTACATCGAGCGCGACTCACCTTGGTATGCCAAGTCAGTCGCCTTAAGGATTGTCGAAACCGCCGAGGCGATTCCCGATTATCCCGAAATGGGAAGACTTGATTTTCATCGGCGTGTATCGGCGTTCATCGGCGGCTGAATCTGTTTTTTTGGAAATGAAGGTTTTCGATTAAGGGGAGTGTAATGCCAAAAATGCGTTGCGGCGTCGCCGCGGTAGAAGCTTTACGCGCCGCGGGCGTGACCAAGGTGTTCGGGCTGATGGGATCGAGCACGCTCGAGATCTACGACGCGCTCTACGACGCGAAGGACATGGAATACATCGGCGTGCGCCACGAGAACTGCGGCATGCACATGGCGGACGCCTATGGGCGCATCACGCAGACGCCGGGGTTGTTCCTCTGCGGCCAGGCGGGACCGGGTTCCGCCAACATGGTGCTGGGGCTGGCGCAGGCGAAGATGGCGTATTCGCCGGTGGTGGCGATCACCGGGCTGCCATCCACCGACCACATGGGGCGCGATGCCTTTCAGGAGATCGACCAGCACACGCTGTTCCTGCCGGTGACCAAGCGTGTGATGGACGTGCCGCGTCCCGAGCGCATTCCCGAATTCATCCTCGAGGCTTTCCGCATCGCCAACTCCGGGCGGCGCGGGCCGGTGGTGGTGAACATCCCGCGCGACTTTTTCAATCACGACATCGACGCCGGGATTCCGGCAAAGGACGGCCGGCCGGCATTCGCGGCGCCCGCGGCCGACCACGCTACGCTTGAGCAAATCAAGCAGATGATTCTCTCCTCCAAGGCGCCGGTGATCCACGCTGGCGCCGGCATCAAGTGGGGGCGGGCAACCGGCAAGCTCCTCAGGCTTGCCGAAAAACTGCAGATCCCGATCACCAATTCCGCGGGACACGCCGACATTGCGCCGATCGATCACCCGCTTTACGCCGGCGGCGTGGGGCCGCGCGGCAATCCGGTGGCGAGTGCGCTCATGCGGGAAGCCGATCTCATCCTTGCGCTCGGCACGCGGCTGGGTTTCAACACCACGTTCTACAAGTACAACGATATTCCAAAAACGGCAAAGATCGTGCAGGTCGATATCGATCCCGTCGCGCTCGGCCGTTATTTCCCGGTTGCGCTGGGGGTCGCGGCCGACGCCGGGGCGGTGGCGGAGGCGCTGGCCGGAATCATGGCGCCGATTGCCGCCGATGAAGCGCCGTGGCAGGCGCGCAACGAAAAATTCCGCAAGGACTACCAGGAACTGTGGCGGCAACGCGAGTCCTCGGGCAGCCGCACCGGCAAGCCCTTGCATCCCGATGTGATCTACGCCGAACTGCGCAAGGTCGCGCCGCGCGACGCGATTTTCACGCTCGACGCCGGCACCACCGGATTTCAGGCCACCGACCAATTGCCGTGCCGCACCGTGCCCTCGCTGATCACGCCGCTCGATTGCGGCATGGTCGGCTTTTCCTATGCCGCGGGTCTGGGCGCCAAGATTGCCGCGCCCGCGCGCACCGTGATCTCGCTGATGGGCGACGGCGGTTTCGGCATGACCATGGGCGAGATGGCGACCGCGGTGATGCATAACATTCACACCATTGCGGTCGTGATGGACAACGGCACCTGGGGTTCGGAGATTGCCTACCAGCGCGATTTCTACAACAACCGCTTTATCGGCGCGCACGTGCATTCGCCGCGGTTTGACGAGGTGATGAAGCTCACCGGCGGTAACGGCTATTTCGTAACGGAGGCCGGGGGCACGGCGGATGCCGTCAAACAGGCAATGGCCGGCGGCAGGCCGGCGGTGATCCACGTCAAGGTCGATCCGGAAGCGGTGGTGAGCTTCCGCAAGGACGCGCTCAAAAAACGCGATAGCGCCCACTGATCCGGCTGCGAAATTGTGCTCAGTAGGCGTGTCGGCGAGGGATCGCCGACCTACGGCCGGAGGTATCGAAATTGGAGTAGATACAAGGGCGGGAATCCGTTCCCGCCGGGTTATCGGCAGAGGCGCGCGGACTCGTCTGCGCCGTGCTGCACCGCGATTCTGTGCAGGCGGGCAAAAATCGGATACATTATGAACCTGGCAGCAGGGCGACTGATTGGCGCATGCTGAATGAAATCACAAGACGTTCCGGCAAGTGCAACCTCATATAATACTCGACACTTAAGCGAAAGGAGGATGGGGCCATGTCCCAGATAACACTGAAAGTAAACGGCAAAACGCATCGCGTCGAGGCCGAACCCGATACCCCGCTGCTCTATGTGCTGCGCGACAATCTCGAACTGCACGGTCCCAAGTTCGGCTGCGGACTCGGCCAGTGCGGCGCATGCACGGTGATGATCGATGGCGATGCGGTGCGTTCCTGTTCCATGCCGGTGTCCAAGGTCGGCAACCGTCCGATCACCACGCTGGAAGGGCTGGGCAGCTCGAAAAAACCGCATCCGGTGCAGCAGGCGTTCATCGATGAGCAGGCGGTGCAATGCGGTTATTGCATCAACGGCATGATCATGACGGCCACGGCGTTTCTGGGCCGCAACAAGAATCCGAGCGAAGCCGACATCAAGCGCGCGCTCGCCGGCAACCTGTGCCGTTGCGGCACCCATGTGCGTATCGTGCGCGCGGTCAAGCGCGCCGCCAAAGCGCTGGCGTAAGGGAGGGAAACATCATGGATCGCAGAGAATTTCTGAAACAAAGCGGGATGCTGGTCGTCGGCTTCTCGCTGTCCGGGCCGCTGACACAGGCGCTGGGCGCGGCGCCCGCCAAGAGCATGAACAAGGAAGAAGTGGACGCGTGGCTCGCCATCGCGCGCGACGGCACGGTCACGGTCTACAGCGGCAAGGTCGATCTCGGCACCGGCACCAAAACGGCGCTGGCGCAAATGGTGGCCGAAGAGCTCGACGTGCCGTTCGTGAAAATAAACATGGTGATGGGCGACACCGCCACCACCATCGATCAAGGGCAGACCGCCGGCAGCCTCACGATCCCGGTCGGCGGCACGCAGTTGCGCCGGGCGGCCGCGACCGCGCGCCAGGCGCTGCTCGAACAGGCGGCGAAGAAACTCGGCGCTGCCCCTGGCGAGCTCACGGTTCAGGACGGTGTGGTCAGCGTGCGCGGCGATGCGGCGCGATCGGTGAGCTACGGCGAACTCGTGAGCGCCGGCGGCCTCATGACCAGGGTCGATCCCAAAGTGCCGCTTAAAAACCCGGCCGAGCACAAGCTGGTCGGCAAGTCGATCCCGCGCGTGGACATCCCGGCCAAGGTCACCGGCGAGTTCACCTACATGCACGATTTCCGCGTGCCCGGCATGCTGCACGCACGCGTGATCCGGCCGGCCGCGATCGGCGCCAAGCTCGTGAGCTACGACGAGGCTTCGGTGCGCGACATCCCGGGTTTCGTGAAGGTCGTGCGCAAGCAGGATTTCCTGGCGGTGGTGGCGCGCAACGAATGGGCTGCGGTTCAGGCCGCGCGCAGGCTCAAGGTGAACTGGTCGCAGTGGCAGGGGCTGCCCGACCAGAAGCGCGTCTATGACGAATGGCGCAAGCTGCCGGTGGCATACGAGCACACGCCGCTGAAGGTGGGCGATGCGGGCAAGGCCCTGGGGCAGGCGGCGAAGAAGCTCAAGGCGACCTACGAGTTCGCGATCCAGTCGCACGCCTCGATGGGGCCGGCGTGCGCGGTCGCCGATTTCCGCGACGGCCGCTGCACCATATGGTCGCCGTCCCAGGCCACGCACTCGCTGCAAAGCGAGGTGGCAAGCGTGCTCGGCGTGCAGAAGGCAAACGTGCGCCTGATGTACCTGGACGGTTCCGGCTGCTACGGGCGCAACGGACATGAAGACTGCACCGCGGATGCCGCCCTGGTATCGATGCTGGCCGGCGCGCCGGTGCGCGTGCAGTGGATGCGCGAGGACGAGCTCGGCTGGGATCCCAAGAGTCCGCCGACGGTGGTTGACCTCGAAGGCGGGCTCGACGCAAACGGCAACGTTACTGCGTGGCGCTCCGAATTCTTTATCGCCCAGCGGGTCGGCACGCTCGATGATTTCCCGCTGCTGGCGGCCACATCCTCGGGCGTGCCGCGCAAGGGAAATTACACCGGATTTCTGGACAATAACGCCGAGCCGCCTTACGCGTTTCCGAACGCGCTGACTGAAGTGCGCCGGGTCAACAACAACGGGCTGCGCACGTCGCACCTGCGCACGCCGGGCCGTATGCAGAACACGTTCGCCAATGAGGCGTTCATCGACGAACTCGCGGCGGCGGCCGGGGCCGACCCGCTGCGTTTCCGCCTCAAGTATCTGACCGACCCCCGTGGCCAGACAGCCCTGGCGAGCGCGGCGCGGCTGGCGCACTGGGATACGCGGCCTTCGCCCAATCCCGGTCGGGGCAGCGGCGACATCGCCCGCGGGCGTGGCATCGCCTATGTCAAATACAACAACAAGATCACCTACGTCGGTCTGGTGGCGGAGGTCGAGGTCAACAGGAAAACGGGCAAGATCCGGGTGACGCGCGCCTGGTGCAGCCACGACTGCGGTCAGGTCATCAATCCCGACGGCACCATCAATCAGATCGAGGGCGGGATCGTGCAGACCATCAGCCGCACTCTTCTGGAAGAGGTCAGGTTCGACCGCTCGCGCGTCACCAGCACCGACTGGAACAGCTATCCCATCCTGCGTTTTTCCGACGTGCCGGAGATCCATGTTGAGCTTATCAACCGGCCGGAGGAGACGCCATGGGGCGCGGGCGAGATGTCGGCCACCGTGGTGCCGGCCGCGATCTCGAATGCGGTCTATGACGCGATCGGGGTGCGGTTGCGCAGCGTGCCGTTCACGCCCGACAAGGTGCTCGAGCAGATGCGCCTGCAGCGCGCTTGACCGTTCCCGTCCGCAGGCACTAGCCTTACTGTGTCACAAAACGTCTCCCTCCCCTTCAAGGGGAGGGTTGGGGTGGGGATGGGTTGGCATCGGCCTGCGTTTCCTCCATCCCCATCCTGTTCAGTGCAGGTGTTTGTTGCGCGGGTGCAGCGGGATTACCGTTGACGAAGCGGTCTGCTCCTCGCCGCTACGCCTGGCGGCGAGGTCGGTGTCGAACAATTGATTGATGAGTGTCGTCACTTGTTCGATCCCCTGCGTGCCGAGGTGGCGCGACAGGATGCCGGAGATGTCTTCGAGCACGCACTGGCGGCGGAATTCGTGAATGGCTTCCGCGCTTGGGCCCACGAACATCTGATGGAACTCCTCCTCGCCGTGCTCCGGATAATACGTGACCTCGATTTCGGAGGCGTACTCGGTGAGCGGCCCGAGGTTGTGGAAGGCCTCGGTCAGTCGCGTATGGAAGCTGCGGCCGACATCGCCGGTCCAGCAGATGTTTATCGTGCGCTCCTTCGGGTCGAACGTGATCCCCGGCTCCTCGCGCTCCAGGCTGTACGCCTCTGCGAGGGTGGCGACGTCGAGATAGTCGAGCCAGGGCCGTAGCGCCTGCTCGACCTGGGACAGCCGCACCCCCTTGCACAGGAATGCGCTGCCGTGAACGTGGACTTCGGTTTTCATGGCGAAACCTCTGGCTGTATTGGAGACGAGTCTACAGGAAATTGGACGATCTGGAGTAGTGCCGGTTCAGCGGCTCAGGCTGCGACCGCCGGCGTGGCCTGCTTGACCTCGCCGTTCGGCATGAAGAACACCAGCAGGTTGGCGAAAACGATGGTGCCGGCGAGGAAATAGAACGCAGTGTAAATATCGGCGGCGTCGGCAATCATGCCGAAGATCGCGGGAGCGACACTTGCGCCGAGGGCCTGAATGCCGAACTGGAGCCCCACACCAGTACCGGCGAGGTTCTTGGGCGTGTTTTCCAGAGCCCATGCCTGCAGCACGGGGCGCATGGCGTAGAGGAAGAAGCCGACCAGCGCGATGAAGACCACGAACCAGGCGCTCCTGCCGGCGAGCGTCATGCCGACGATGGTCGCTCCCGTCAGCAGCATGCTGGAGATGACGACACGCTTGCGGCCCATCTTGTCGGAGAGGTGTCCGGCAATCGGCGCGGCGACGAAGCCGGCGATCTGCAGCACGGTCAGGCAGATGCCGACCACAAACGGCGAATAGTTGAGTTCGTAGGCGAGGTAAACCGGCAGGAAGGTAAGCAGCCCGACCTGTGTCATGGTGCGGAACGCGGCACTGCAGGATACCAGCATCAGCGACCGATTCCTGAGCAGGCTGACGAAATCGTGCAGGTATTTTTTCGCGTTCCACGATTCTGCGGCGGCATTGAGGGCGCCGTCGTCCCGGCTCCGGGTCATGCTCAGTGCGCCCAGCATGAGCAGGATCATCGAGGCCATGACGACGCCGGGCACCACGTTGATGACGACCACCGCGCGCCAGCCGAACCAGGCAAGCAACGCGCCCACCACGAACGGGGCGAGCGCTTCGCCGAGGTTGCCGCCCATGCCGTGAAACGACAGCACCAGCCCCTTGCGCTCGGGGTAGCGGTAGGCGAGCGTCGGAATCGCCGCCGGGTGCCAGAGGTTGTTGCCGATGCCGACCAGCGTCACGCAGACAAGCAGCATCCAGAAGCTGTGCGTCAGACTCATCAGCGCATAGGGAAAGCCGATCCAGAACAGCGAGGCGGCCATCAGATAGCCTTTCCTGCCGACGGTATCCACCAGCATGCCGCCCGGAAGATTGGAAATCGCCCCCGCCAGATGCTGGATGGTCATGATGAGGCCGATCTCGGTGTAGGAAAGACCGAGTTCCTTGCCGATAAGCGGCAGCAGGATGTAGAAGGTGGCGGTGTACCAGTGCGTCAGACCATGACCGGCGGATATCAGCCAGACTTCCTTGAAAGACTGCGGACGTGGACTGCCGATGGCGGTAGTGGTCATTGGGAACCAAGCAGCGATGAATTTTCGCGCATTATGATATATCAGAAAGGGCGTGACGAGGACGTGAGTCCGCATGGTGAGGCGCGCAGCGGTCAGGCCGGCCAGCCTTGCCGATGGCTCCAGTTGAGTCGAACTGCCGGGAGCGAATATGATGCAGCTTTTTCGCGGACTTTTCGCCGGGGACCGCGAGTCACCCGGGCAAACAGGGAAACATGCGCACCGACCTCGAACGATTTTTCAACCCGCGCTCGATTGCCATCATCGGCGCTTCGCGGGATCTCAACACCATCAGCGGCCAGCCGCTCAAGCACCTGACGTCGCATGGCTACCCGGGCAAGCTCTATCCCGTCAACCCGCGCTACCAGGACGTGGCGGGCATCAAATGCTACGCTGCGCTGGCGGACCTGCCGCAGACGCCGGATCTCGCGCTGATCCTGGTCAATGCCTCGCGCGTGGCCGACATGCTGCGGCAGTGCGGCACGAAGGGCGTGCCGTACGTGATCATTTTCAGCTCCGGGTTTTCCGAGGTGGGTGGCAGCGGCGCCAACCTGCAACGGCAGCTCGCGGACATCGCGCACGAATTCAATATCGGCGTCGTCGGCCCCAACTGTCAGGGCATGATCAACGTTGCCGACAGCGTGTTCGCCGGATTCGGTTCGGTATTCCATACGGACTATGAGCCGGGTGTGGTGAGCATGGTGTCGCAGTCGGGCGGCTTCGGTTTTTCAGTCATGAACCTGTCGTCCAAAGACGGCGGGCTTGCGTTCCGGCAGATGGTGACCACCGGCAATGAAATCGGGGTTTCCACCCTCGATTTCATTCAGTACTACATACACGACCCGGAAACCGAAATCATCGTGGGTTACATCGAGGGGCTGAAGGACGCGAGCCGCCTGCCCGGGATCGGCGACCAAGCGCTGGTCGCCGGCAAGCCCATCCTGATCTGGAAAGTCGGCAACACCGAGCAGGGGCAGCGGGCGGCGGCCTCGCACACCGCGAACCTCGGCGGCGCGATGGCGCTCTACCAGGCGACGTTTCGGCAGAAGGGCATCATCCAGGTGGAAGACATCCAGGATGTGGTCGACTATGGCCGGGCGTTTCGCAGCGGTCGGCTGCCGCGCGGCAATCGCCTTGCGATCATTACCATTTCCGGCGGCGCGGGCATACTCATGACCGACGAGTGCATCGCCCGCGGCATGCGGCTCGCCCAGCTCGCGCCCGCGACTCTGGAGAAACTGCGCGAGTTTGTGCCGAGCTTCGGCTCGCTGCTCAATCCGGTGGACGTCACCGCGGCGATTTTCAACGACACCAGCCTCATCAACCGCACGCTGCAGACCATCATCGACGATGCGGGCGTGGACTGCGTGGCCATGATCAATGCTTCGCTGCAGGGCGAACTCGCGGTGAAAATCGCCACCGAGATCGTCGCCGTCGCCAGGAAAACCGACAAGCCGATTTTCATTTCCTGGAGCGCGCGCGATGTGGTCGCGACCGAAGCCTATGCCATGCTGGAGCAGGCGCGCATTCCGCATTACAAGTCGCCGGTGCGCTGCGGGCGCGCGCTGGCGGCGGTGTCGTGGTATGCCGAGGCCAGGCGCCGCCACGCGTCGCAGCGCGAAGAGCGTCCGCCGGTCATAGAAAAAAACGATATAAAACAAGAACTTACAGGAAAGTCCGCCGACCTGTCGGAGCACGCGGCCAAGCGCATCCTGGCCGAGTACGGCATAGGCGTGACACGGGAAGAACTGGCGGCCAGCAGGGATGAGGCGCTCGCCATTGCGAGACGCATTGGCTATCCGCTCGCGATCAAGGTACAGTCGCCCGACATCTCGCACAAGACCGAAGCGCGCGCGGTACGGCTGGGCGTCGCGTCCGACGGCGAGCTTGCGTCCGCGTATGATGAAGTGCTTGCGAACGCGCGCGCTTACAAGAAGGAGGCGCGGATCGAAGGCGTGCTGGTGCAGGAAATGGTGAAAGGCGGCATCGAAGCGATTCTCGGCGTGACCAACGATCCGCTGTTCGGCCCCGCGGTGATGTTCGGCTTGGGCGGCATCTTTGCCGAGGTGCTGAAGGACGTCGCGTTTCGGCTCGCGCCGGTGACGCCCTCGGTGGCGCGCGAGATGATCGCGGAGATCAAGGGCTATCCCGTGCTCGCCGGCGCGCGCGGGCGCGTGCCCGCCGACCTCGACGCGCTGGCCGATGCCATTGTGAAATTGTCGGCGCTGGCGGTCGATCTCAAGGACCATGTCGCCGAACTCGACGTGAATCCACTGTTCGTATTCGAGCGCGGCAAGGGCGTGAAAGCCGCCGATGCGCTGATCCGGCCGTTGATGAAAAAGCAGCAGAAGCCCTGAAGTCGCCGATGAACGCCGATCAAAATTTGGGTTATCGGGGCGCATCTGCGGTTACGCTGTTTCTAGGATTCTTGAGATAGGCTCCAGACACCATGCCACTTTCCGCTGAAGTGAGAATGCTGTGCGACGAAGTGCGGCGCTTCGTCCGTGACGAGGTCGAGCCGCGCTCGCGCTGGATCGAGGAGAACGACGCCATTCCGCCGGAACTCCTGCAAATGGCGCGCGAGATGGGGCTGTTCGGCCTCACCATACCCGAGGAGTACGGCGGCAGCGGCCTCGATCTCGCCGGCAAATGCGCGATCGAGGAGGAGATGGGCAAGACCAATTACGGCTTCGCCACGCTGATCGGCAACCATACCGGCATCAGCACCACCGGCATCGTCGCCCTCGGCAACGCGCAGCAGAAGAGTAAATACCTGCCGCGCATGGCGAGCGGCGAGTGGATCGGCAGCTTCGCGCTGACCGAGCCGCAGGCCGGCTCCGACCCGTCGGCGCTGCGCACCACGGCGGTGAGAAAGGGCGACCGCTACGTGCTGAACGGCGAGAAGATCTACATCACCAACGCCGGTCTCGCGCAGATTTTCACCGTGATGGCGATCACCGACAAGGCCAAAGGCATCAAGGGCATCTCCGCTTTCATCGTCGAGCGCGATTTTTCGGGATTCAGTGTCGGCAGGAACGAGCTCAAGATGGGCATGCACGGCTGCACCACGGCGCCGCTCGCGTTCAACGACTGCGAGGTGCCGGCAGAAAACCTGCTCGGTCCCGAAGGCATGGGCTATGTGCAGGCGCTGAAAACGCTGACCGCGGGCCGGGTCACCATTGCCGCACGCTGTGTGGGCATGATGGACAAGCTGATCGGCCAGTGCATCGATTACATGAAGATGCGCACGCAGGGCGGCCGTAAGCTTGCTGAGTACCAGGGCCTGCAATGGATGCTGGCCGACATGGCGGTGGCGCGCGATGCGGCGCGGCTGCTGACCGAGCGCGCGATCGATACCCTGATGCGTGGCGAGCGCGGCACCACCGAAGCGTCGATGGCCAAGCTCTTTACCACTGAGGCGCTCGGCCGCGTGGTGGATGGCGCGGTGCAGATCCACGGCGGCATGGGTTACATGCGCGAGGCGGGCATCGAGACCGCCTACCGCGACGCGCGCATCACGCGCATCTACGAGGGCACTTCGGAAATCCAGCGCAACATCATCGCCGCGCAGTTGTTGAAGGACAATTAGCCACAGAGAACACAGAGAACACAGAGAAAAATCTCTTCAAACCGCCGATAGACGCCGATAAACGCAGATAAGATCTCAATCTGTTGTGTCGGATATTCTGGATTGGATGCCGATCTCTCTTTCTTGTTCATGCGTGCTGTCAGCGGTCTAAGCCTGTTGTTACTCTGTGTACCCCTCAAGGCACCCGTCAAGTACCCGTCGAGCGGGTATTAAAAAGAACGGGTATGGTGAAGAAGGGTATTGAAAAGAATCCTCTGTGCCCTCTGTGGCAAAAAAGTGTTGTGCTCTTTGAAAGGAAATCTCCGTGGCCAACGTTAAAGAATTGATGAGCCTGGAAGGACGCGTCAGCGTGGTCACCGGCGGCGCGACGGGACTCGGTCTGCAGATGGCGACGGGGCTCGCCGAGGCCGGTTCCAATATCGTCATCTGTTCGCGTAAGCTCGAGAACTGCGAGCAGGCGGCGCATGAGATCGAAAAGACCGGCGTCAGGGCGCTGGCGGTGGCGTGCGACGTGACCCGGCCCGACCAGGTGGAAGCGATGAAGGAGGCGACGCTGAAGAAATTCGGGCGCGTCGACGTGCTCGTCAACAACGCCGGCCGCGCCTGGGCCGCGCCGCCCGAGGATACGCCGCTCGAACGCTGGCAGCAGGTGTTCGACCTCAACATCACTGCGCCGTTCCTGTGCGCGCAGGCGCTGGGGCGCGCGATGATCAGGAAAAAATCAGGAAAGATCATAAACATAGCGTCGATCGCCGGCCTGGTCGGACGCAACCCCAGGGCCTACAACTCGATTGCCTATGGCGCCAGCAAGGGCGCGTTGGTCAACTTCACTCGCGACCTCGCGGTGAAATGGGCGCAGCACAACATCCAGGTGAACTGCATCTGCCCGGGGTTCTTCGTGACGCCGCTCAACCGGAAGCTCTATGAAAAGAACAAGGAGAATATCGACCGCGAGATCCCGCTCGGGCGTACCGGCGGGCCGGACGATCTCAAGGGCATGGCGGTGCTGCTCGCATCCGACGCGTCCAATTTCATCACCGGCGCCATCATTCCGGTCGACGGCGGCGCGGTGGCGTGGTAGCGGCTGCACCCGCAAAGGGGCACCATGGAAAGCAGAGGCGCGCTTCTGATGCAATTCATCATGAGTCTGGAGGAGAATCTCGCCAATGCGCGCCGTCTTGCGGATTGCACCGGGTTATTGCTGCGGATGAGAGGCTCAGGGTTGTGAAGGGCGACATCAATGAAAAAGACCGGGGTCAAGCGTTTGATCTGTGTGACGGGTCAGCAAACCCCCTTATTGACTTCCTGAATTTATGGCCTGGCCATCACTCTGGCGGACGCGCCGCAAACGGCGCGCGGCGGGTTTGCGCTATGCCACGGTCAGTCGCATTATCAAGGTCATGGAGGAAATGTCATAATACAGGACGCGACCCCTATGTTTG